>JACQVU010000440.1 GCA_016209585.1 Planctomycetota bacterium | reverse complement strand
CCCCCGACCACAGATGCCTCGCAGGAAAGCCAACGCCGCGCCGCGTGTTCCACCCGCGCCGAGCGAGACCGTCATGCTGAAGGGCGATTCGGCCCGGCGGATGCGCGCCGCGGCCGCGGACCACCGCCGCCGGTTCGAGCGGGAGAAGGTGCACCTGCCGGTGCGCATCCGGGTGCTCGACGACGCCTTGGAGGTGGTGAACCGCGGCTACGGCGTGCTGCGCGACTACTCGCCGTCCGGCGGGCTGATCGAAGGGGTGCGGTTCGAGTACGAGGACGCGCCCACGCGGGACTTCCGCCTGGCGTTCCGCGTGCTGGGAGGGGAACTGGAGGGGATGGAGGCGCTCTGCGAGACCGTCCGGGTGGACGACGCCCAGGGGCGGGCGTTCGGCGTCCGTTTCGAGAACGTCTACCTTCGCATGGCGGGGTGAAGCACCATGTCGCGCATCGCGCTTCTCTACGGCGGCGACTCCCGCGAACGGCCGGTCTCCATCGTGTCGGCTGGCTGCGTCGAGGAAGCCCTGGAGGAACGGGGCCACTGGGTCTACCCGCTGGACCTGCCGGCGCTGGACCTTGCGGAGTTCGACAAGGTGACGTTCGACGTCGCCTTCCTCGCCATGCACGGCGGGTTCGGCGAGGACGGCCGCCTGCAGGCCGCGCTGGAGCGGCGCGCCGTGGCCTACACCGGGTCGGGGCCGGAGGCCAGCCGGCTCGCGATGAACAAGTTCGCTTCCAAGCGGCGCTTCGTGGACCAACGCATCCCCACGCCGCCCTTCTCCTTGATCACCGCCGACACCCGGCCGGCCGACCTCCGTCGTCGCCTCGATCGGCTCGGCTTCCCGGTGGTGCTCAAGCCGGTGGACGGGGGGTCCTCGATCGACGTCACGCTCGTGCGGCACGCCGGCGAGGCCGCCGCGCCGCTGGATCGCCTCCTGGCGCGCTACGGGCGCGTGCTGGTCGAACGATACGTGGCCGGGCGCGAGTTCACCGTGGCCGTGCTGGGAGACCGGGCGCTGCCGGTGGTCGAAATCCGCACGGATCGCGAGTTCTACGACTACACCGCCAAATACATGTCGAAGAGCACGCAGTACGTCGTCAGCCCGCTCGTGCCCCGGTACGTGCGCCGGGCGATGGAGGACATGGGGATTGGCGCCCACCGCGCGCTGGGGTGCCGCGACTTCTCGCGGGTGGACATCCGCCTCTCCGCCCGCGCCCAGCCCTACGTGCTGGAGGTCAACACGCTGCCCGGCATGACGCCCAAGAGTCTGTTGCCCAAGGCCGCTGCCGCGGCGGGAATCTCCTACCCTGAACTCTGCGAACGCATGGCCGAAATGGCCGTGCGGCGGTTCCGCATGGCGGGGTGAGACTGGGGGTCGGGGTTGGGCGCGCGTCCGTGATTCCAGGGAGTGGGAGCCATCGCCATGGCCGTGGAAACTACCGAGAAGCCGGGCAGCCGCGAGGGGGCGGGGGCGGCGCCCGCAAAGCGGCGCTCGCCGCGACGGACGGCGCGGACCGCCGCGCGGCTCTCGGGGCGGATCGCCAAAATTTTGGCGCCGGGCAAGTGGCTCACCGCCCCGGCCACGCGCCGCGCCGCCGCGGTGGCCATGGTTGCGGCGCTGCTCGCGGCCGCCGGCTGGCGGGTGCGCACCTTCGCCGGTTCCCGGCCGGACTTCCGGCTGGACGTGGCCGGCGCCACGCTGGCGGTGGGCGAGGTGCCTTGGGCGAAGGATGAGGCGCGGCGCGCGATCGGCGAGAGCGTCAACCTCCATTTTCGCGCCGTCCTCCAGGAGATCGCGCCGCATGGGATCACGTTGTTGGACGGCGACACCGCCGCGCGCCTGGGAGAGGCCTTCACCAGCCGGTGCGCGTGGGTGGCGCGGGTGCGGCGGGTAGACCTGGCCTACCCCGACCGCGTGGCCATGTTCGTCGACCTGCGCCGGCCGAGTATCGCCGTCAAGACCGCCGGCGCGGGCTTCGTGATCCTGGACGACGAAGGCTGCCGGGTGCCGCTCGAAGCCCCCGACGCCGCCCGGCTGGCGGCGTTGACCGCGTCGCTCAACCGCGAGGTGTTCCAGGTCTCCGGTCTCGCCGGCGACGCGCCCGCCTCCGGTCTTGCGTGGCCCGACCCCGCCGTGCACGCGGCCCTGGCCTTGGCCGAGGCGCTCCGCGCCGAGAGGTTGATGCCGGCCGTGGCGCTCGATTCGCTCCGGGTGGAAGGCGCGGGGGCCGGTTCCCGTCGCCCCGACCTCTGGCTGGTATTGAAATCGAACGCCCGAGTGCGGTGGGGGAAGTCGCCGCTGGAGCCGCTGTTCCAGGAACCGACGGTGGCGGCCAAGGCGGCGGAACTTCGCCGGCTTCTCGCGGGGGACCCGTCCGGCGCGCGCTTCGCCACCATCGACCTCACCACGCCCCGCGCGGTGGCGGCGCCGGCTGGCCTGCCCCCGCTGGGCATTCAATAGAAGCGAACTCCGCGCCGCGGGCGGCCGGGGGGAGGCGGGGATGAAGGTTCGCTTTCTCGACCGCGCGACGGGGCGGGAACTGGAGGCGTGGCAGACCGTCAAGTCGTTCCAGATATTCCAGATCATGTGGGGCGCCGGGCTGAAGGACGACGAGTCGAAGTTGTTCATGGAAGAGCACGAGGGGAAGACCGTCCGGCGGGTGGTGGATTTCACGAAAGTGCGTATTCAGCTGGAGGTTGACCCGGACGATGCCAAGTGGTGGGTGGCGAAAGAGAAGGCGCGGGAACTGGGCGAGCGCGCTTCTTCCACTGACCCCTGACCCCCCAAGGGTTCACGGTTCTCGGTGCCGGGTTCACGGTGCTGGGCGCTGGGTGCTGTCTTCTCCGCGAACCTCTGCGCCCTCTGCGGTTGAAGAGTGCTCGGTCGACCGCCAGCCGCGACCCACGAACTCCCCCGATCCCTGACCTCCGATTGCAGCCCACCGGTGTTCGCCAGCCGCCGCGCCGACCGCCCCGCGCGCGGTTTTTTGGGGATTTTGCTCTTGCCTGGAATGACGCGACTCTCTACGATGCCCGAAAGGTGCGACGCGCCTATGGCCGTTCGTTCCAAATACACTCCTACCGAAGGTGATCGCGAGATGTCACATTTGCCCCCCCCCGCAAGGCATGTTCCAGAGAGCGCGGTTTGCCGGCGAATCGCCGCGTTGGTCGTCGCGGT
>JACQVU010000437.1 GCA_016209585.1 Planctomycetota bacterium | reverse complement strand
GGGCATCGGGCCGGGCGCGCCTTCTTCTCCGTCGGTGGTCGGGGCCGGGTTCGCCCCGGGGGCTGGGGACGGCGCGGACGCCGCCCTTCCGCCGCGCTCCGGGTAGAAAAAGGCCGACCAGGGAAAGGCCAGTTCGTACACCGTCACCTGCCGTTCGCGGTCACGGCGCACGGCCATTCGGTCCCGCATCGCCTGCCGCTCCTTGCGCCGCTTCTCATCGTCCTTCTTCCCGCCGGGAGGCGGACGCTGGTGACCGAAGACGTGGCCACCCGCGGGCGCGACGTGCACCTCCTTGCCCTGCACGAGCGAATGGATGCTGGTGAACAGGATGTCTCCGAAACAGTCCACGTGCTCGAAGTCGAACGGGATGTGTTCCTCGTCGCTCACCTCCACGGCAAGGTAGAGGCACTCGTCGTCCCAACCGAAGAAGAAGCGCGCCGACAGGTCATATGGCCCGCCCCACGTCGCGCCGGGGTCCGCGACGTTCGTCGGCGGAAGGCCGGGCGCCGCCGCCGCCGGCCGCAGCAGCGGCGCCATGTGAGCGAGCGAACGCCGCGACACCGACCCCACCGCCGCCCAGGCGTCGTCCAGAACCCCGTCCATCAGCGGCGCGCGCGTCATCCGCCGGGCGACAACGCGCGGCCGCGCGGCCTGGGCGGCTCCCTCCCACAACTCCCGCAGCGCCGCCGCTTCCGGCGACGACAACGCGGCCGGCCCCCGTTCCGTCGCCCGCGGAGCCAGGAACCGGTCGAGGAAACGGAACGCCTCGCGCGCGCGCCCCATCTCAGCCACCGCCCGCGCCGCCCGCGCGGCGGCGGCTGGGTCGAGGGCGGCCACCACCGGCGCCGGCGACTGCGCCGGCCGCGCGTCGCCCGCCTCGGGCGGAGCGGGCGGCAGGAACTCCAGCGCGGCGGCTTCAGCCGGGGTCACAGGGGCGCCCGGCGTGGGTTCCAACCGGATCAAGCCCCGCCGCGCGGCGGCGCGGGCCACGGCGCGCGCCGGCAGCGTCAGTTCCGCCCCCGAGGCGACCAGCGGCAGCGGCTCGGTCGGGTAGCGCCCATCCAGTTCGCGCCCGCACCGCTCCAGCGCCGCGCGGTCGTCGGCGGACCACGCCAGGCGCCAGAAGTCTCGGTACATCGGGAAAAGCGGTTCCCCCGGCGGCGCCGCCGCGATGGCCTCCTCCAAGGCCGCCACGGCCTTCCCCGGCTGCCCCTCGACCTCCGCCCGCGCGGCGCGGGCGCGATGCACCACGGCGCGCAGCCCGCCCGCCGGCGCGGCGGCGGACTCGGCCGGCGAGATGCTGTCAAGCATGGCCGCCGCGCCCGCGAAGTCGCCTCGGCCGGCGCGCGCCGCCACGCGATGCGAAAGGGGCGCGGAACGATCGGCGTCGGCCGTGAACGATGCCAGGCGCTCGACCGCGACCCGCGAAACGGCGAACAGATCGCCCCCGGCGACCGCCAGGGTTTCCAGCGCTTCCACCGGCCCGGCGCGATGAAACCGTCCGGCCTCCCCGCCGTCGGCAGCCTCAACCATCCGCAACCAGCGGCCCTCCAGCAGCGCCACGCGCCCGCCGATGAGCGCCGCGGCCGGGCTGGGGCTTGCGGCTTCCAAGGGTCGGCCCCAGCGCAACTGGCCGGTGGCGGCGGCGCGCGCCTGAAGGCTCTCACCACAGAGCACGACCATGCCGGCGGACAGGCCGAGCAGGCGCCGCGCGCCGCTCGCCGACGCCGACCAGAGCAGACGCCCGCGAAGACGATCAATGGCCAGCACCGCGTCGGAGTCGGCCGGAGTCGCGAAGACCGCGCCGGCGGTGACGGCCGGCGCGCTTGGCCAGCCGGTGTCGCGGCCGGCTTCAGCCAGCGCCCGCAATGCGCCCCCGGAGAGGGCGTCGTAACGCCTCGCCCAGAGAAAGCGGCCATCGCCGGCGCCCAGGCAGGCGAGCACGCCGACGTTGGTCTGAACCACGACGTCGCCGCGCGACACCACCGGCGCGGCTGGCGCGGGAGCGAAACCCAGGTAGGACGAACACGGCCCCGCCGCCACCTGCCGCGACCAGCGGAAACGCCCGTTCGCCAACGAGAGCGCGTGGACGTGGTAGCGCAGATCGTCCACGCGGATCGCCGTGACCACGTAGACGGCATCGCCCGCGGCGGTCGGCGCCGACAGGGCGGCGATCCGGGCCTCTGGCGACCCGGCGCCGACCCGCGCGGCGAACTCCACGCCCGCGCGCACCCACAGCATCCTCCCGGTGAGCGTGTCGAACGCGGCGAGATCGCCACCGACCGAGGCCGCCACCACGCCGCCCGCGATGGTCGGAGCGCGGTCGTGCCGCCCCTGGTCCGGCGCGGACGGGCGTGGCCGGAAGTGGGGGTAACGCCACCGCTCCCGGCCGGTGGCGGCGTCCAGCGCCAGGAGGGAACCTCCCCGCCCGACGAACACCGTCGCCCCATCGGTCGCCGCGCTCGCGGAAAGTGGCGGGGGCGCGTGCTCGTCGCGGCTCCAGGTCTCCACGTCGTCCGCGGGGTCGCCATAGCCCGTCCGCGCGGACCAGCGCGGCAACGCCGCCTCGTAGGGCGCGCCGGCTGGCCCCGCGCGCGAAGCCACCGCGCCCGCCTGGGCATCCCACGCCTCCCGCAGCGGAAGGTCCTTCCCGTCCACGCTCACCGGCTGATCGAGCAACGCGGGTGGCAGGGCGGCGCGCAACTCGGTGGCCGCCTCCACGAGGTTCAGCGCGGCCAACGCGAAAGCCGTCCAGAGCGCCGTGGCGGCCGCGGCCGGATCGCCCGGCGGCAGATCACGCAGCAGCCGCTCGCCCGACCGGGCGGCGGTGGGGAGGTCGCCGCGCTCCACCGCCAACTCGCAGAGTTCCGCCAGAAGCCGCGCGCCGTGCGTGGCGATCCAGTGGGTGGTGGCGAGGCGCGAGAGCGCCGCCCACCGTTGCTCCGGGTCGGCGAGCGCCAGCGCCCGGTCCACGGCCCCGTCCAGTTCCTCACGCACGGAAACGGTGGCGTCAGCCGGAAGCCGCGCCAGGCGCGCGCGGCACAGGTCAGCCAGCGACCGGTGAAGCCCGTCGCCCGACGCCACCGCGTAGTCCGCCCCGCCCATCGCCAGCCGGTCCAACACCGACTGGAACCTCCGCGCGGCCTCGCGCGCCTCTCCCGTGTCAGCCAGGCGGTTTCCCTCCCGCCACGCGTCGTCGATCTCCGGCGGGGGCGGGCAGACCACCACGCTCCGCAACGGCGACACCACCGTGTCAGCCGCCGTTTCCTCGGACTGCGCGCCGGTTCCGGCGGCGCCGGCGGCGGGGGTGGGCGCCTGGGCGCTCGCCGGCGGGGCGGCGATGACCGCCACGGCCAGCGCCACCGCCACCAGGGCGATTCGGAAACCGCGCTTGACGTCCATCACTTTACAATAACCGCTCTTGTCCCTTTGGGGCCACCGGCGGAGGCGATTGTGCGGTTGTCAGGGGTCGGCGGACTGGGGCCAGGGAAGTTGTCGGTTTCCAGTTATCAGTTCCGGTTGAAGAAATTTCACTTTTTACTCCAGTTTTTTCTCGACAGCCCAAGAGACCTGCATAGAATACCCGCGCTTCAACTGAAACTGCCTGCTGGTTGGTCGGTTCGTCATTCGCCTCGGAGCGTTGTCCCACGTCCGGAGCCGGAAGGTTCCGGGCGGTCTCTGGAGGAGTGGCGCCGGATGCAGGGGCTGGATTCCCAGCGTGACGTTTTAACGCGCGACGTCTCTTTCGTCCTGAACGACGAAGAGATCGTCAAGGTCGCGTTCCTCCTCTCCACGCGGCGCACTACGCGCCCCGTGAAGGAACTGGTGGCCATCGCCGCCCGGTTCCTCGAAGCGCAGGCCGACTACCAGCGTTCCCGGCACGAGTTGCGCCGGCTGGTGGCCGCGATCCGCGCTTATGGAAGCCGCCCCTCCGCAAGCCGCGATTCCCAGGTGGAGGCGGCGCTGCGGGATCGCTACCGCGACGGTCAGGCGCTCTTTTCGGGCGCCTTCCGCGCGGTGAAAGAGGCCCACCGTCCGGTGTCCGACGTTCTCCGTGGCGCCCCCCACCCGTTCGGGGCCGGCGCGTCCCGCGACGAACTGAAACTGATCCTCAACCTCCTCCGCAGGCGCGGCTCGCTGCCAGGCCAAGCCGCGAGCGGCGCGGCTCCGGCGGCGGACCCGCCCCGCCGGGCGCGGCCCCCCGCTCCCGCCCCGGCCACCGTGCCGGCGGCGAAGGCGACCGAACTGGACGCGCAGGTGGCGCGGCTGGCGCGCAAGAAAAGCGAACTGGAGGAAGAGATCGCGCGCGCCAGCGTGCGGCTCGACGCGCTTTCCAACCGCGTGGTCGAGTTGGAAGTGCAACTCGGCCTGCTGCACGCCGCGCCGGTCGGTTGACGCCGGATTGGCTATTTCTTCGCGGCGCGTTCGCTCCGTTCGCCCTTGCGGATGATCTCGAAGGTGATCTCCGCGCCTTCCTCGGCGTCGGCGACGGCTTGGCGCGCCTCGTCGGCGTCGCCGACCTTGCGGCCGTTCACCTTGGTGATCACGTCGTGCTTCTGAATGCCGGCGCGGGCGATCAGCGATTTCTTCTCGTTCAGGCTCCGCACCACCAGCCCTTCGTCTTCCCCAAGGCCCAACTGCGCGCGCATCTCCTCGCTGGGCGGGGCCAAGCGCGCGCCGAGCGCGTCGCTCTCGGCCTCGGCGCTCTTCTCCGGCGCGCGGCTCTCACCGGGCGCCCCGCCGCCGTTTTCCCCGCCACCGCCGAAGAAGCGGCGGAGCGGGGCCGGCAGTTCCGGCATGGGTGGCAGGTCGCGCGCGCCGGGACCGCCCGGCCGGCCGGAGAAGAAACGGAACTGAAGCGGTCCGCCGCCGCCCTTGGCCTTCTGGTAGACCTCCGGGTACTTGGCCTTGAACTCTTCTTCGTTCGCGGCCTCATACTTGCGCGCGACCGGCTTGCCGCCCTCGTTCGTGGTGACGGTCACGCGGTAGCCGCTCTCGTCCTGCTCCACGCTCACCGTCTCGTTCTGGTCGCCGGAGAAGGAACGCATGCCGTTGCGCAGCATGTCCTGCATGCGGCCGAAGGGGTTATTTCGCCGCGCGACGCCCGGTTTCTGGCCCTCGCCCTTCGGCGCCTCGCCGGGGGCCGCTTCCGGGGCCTCGCCCGGGGGAGTTTTTTCAGCGAAGGGGTCGGGCAACTGGCCCATGCCCTCGTCCAGTTGCTTCATCAGGTCATCGAACATCTTGTTGATGTCGGGAACGCCGGAGGGGCTTTCCCCGCCTTCGCCCGGCTCGTTCCCGCCGGGAGAACCGGGGAAGTTCTTGCGCATCTCCTCAAGCATGCGGCGCATGCGGTCGAACGCCTCATCGGGCGTCGCCGGCTGCGGCGCGCCCTTGCCTTCCTCCGCGGGCTTGGCGGCGCCCCCCTCCCCGTGCTGGCCGGAGTCGCCGCCCCGGGGCCGCGCCGGCTCCCCTTGGCGGCCGGCGGCCCGCGCGTTCCGCCGGACCTGGGCCAGGATTTCCGAGGCGGCCGCCGCCACCTCCGGGTCGTCGGAGTCGGCGGCGTCGCGCAGCGCCGGAACCGCGCGCCTCCCGGCCTTTACCAGTTTCTCCCGCGCTGCGGCGCGGGCCTCGAACTTCTCCGCGCCGAGGTCCTTCACCCACCCCGCGATCTCCTCGTCCGTCGGCGTCGCGGCCGGCGCTGGCGCCGGTTGCTCGGCGGCGGGCTTGCCGACCGGGGGCGCGCTTTCCTCCTCCTGGGCCGGACAGGGCGCCGTGGCGAACGCCGCGAAAAAGAGACCAGAAACGGCGAAAGACATGCGCGTGAACATCGTGACACCTCGGCTGATCGGTTTCAGGAACTGCGCTTCAGTTCCCGGATTTCGCTTCCTTGTCGGCGGCCGCGGCTGGCTTCCGGTGCGTGATGGCAACCCGCGCCTTCACGGTCTCTTCGCCGCGCAGCAGTTGCAGTTCCACGGTCTCCCCCGGCTCGGAGAACAGCAGCCGCTCATGCACGTCGGCGATCGAGAGCAGCCGCTTGCCGTCGAGGCGCAGGATCTCGTCCTCCGGCCGCACACCAGCCGCCTCCGCCGCCCCGCCCGCTTCCACCTCCGCCACCCGGAACTGCGGCCGCGTGGAGGTCTTGCCCAGCGCGCGCCGACTCACGTCCACCGAAAGCCCCAACGCGCCCCGCCGCACCTCCCGGCGCCGGATCAGGTCGAACGCCACCCGCTTCACCACGTTGCCCGGCATCACGAAGTTGATCCCCTGCGCCGCCAGGTACTCCGAGACCGCCGCCGAGCGCTGCCGGCGCTGCTCCTCGGCCATTTCCTTCATGGTCTCTTCCCAGAGTTTCTGGTAGTCGCGCTCGAAGGCCTCGCGCAGCGCCTCCTCGTCCACGCCTTCCAGCGCGCCCTTGAGCGGGCCGCCCCCCTCGCCCTCCTTCTGCTCGGCGACCCGCCGGAAGATGTTCTTCACCAGGTCTTCGAACATGTGCGGGATGTTCTCCGGCCGGAACCGGCGGGCGGCGCGCAACTTGTCGAAGGTCTGCTCCAGCGCGGCCGACATCTGCTCCGCCCCGCCGCGTCCGAACGTGGAGGCCACGATGCCCACCATCCGCCCCTGGGAATCGCCCACGAACGCCCCGGAATCCCCCGGATTGATCTGCGCCGACGTCTGGATGGCGTTGTACGCCAACGTCCCCCCCGTGGTCACCGGACGCTTCAACCCGCTCACGTGCCCGACGCTCAGCGAATGGGAGAAACCATACGGATTGCCTACCACCACCAGGAAATTGCCCACCCGCAGCGCGTCGGAATCGCCGAACGTCGCCGGCGTCAGGTCTACCCCCACCGCCGCGGCCCGCACCACCGCCAGCCCCGTGGCCGCGTCCACCGCGTGCGCCGTCGCCGGCAGCACCGTGCCGTCGGCCAGCTCCACCGTGATCTCCTCCGCCCCCTGGATGCCCACCCCCACCGTGACGATCGCCCCGTCCCGCGTCAGGATCACCCCCGAAGCGTTCACCCGCGCCTGCCGCCCAGCCTCTTCCCAGGGTGGCCGCTGCCCCTCGCCCCCGTCGCCGCCTTGCGCCCCGCGCCCGTGGCCTGTTCCCGGCAACGTGTAGGTGATCCGCACCACCGACGCCCGTGCCTTCTCGGCCACCCGCACCATCTCCGCTTCCACCTGCTCCAGTCCCGCCCCCTGGGCGCGCGCCGGCCCCGCGACGCCCAACGCCAGCACCACGGCCAGGGCAGACGCCACCATCTCCTTCGCGCCAACGACCGGACGGACACCGCGACAACGCGCCATGGCTACCCTCCCATAACGGGGTGCTTCCCGGCTCCCCGACCCACATGAAAGAAGTTGTCAGTGATCGGTTTTCAGTTGTCAGGTAACTGATAACTGACAACTCTCGCTCGACCCCCGATCCCCGACCCCTCCCTTAAACATGCTTACGCCGCCGCGATGCCCGCGTTTGACCGCGGCCAACTGACCACTGACAACTTTCCTTGGGGTCAGGGGACGGGAATCAAGACGTAGTTGGAAGTTTTCAGGCGGCGATTTATTCTGGTGGAAGGAGAGGCGACCATGGCGACGCTCGTTTCCAGGCGGCTCACGTACGAAGATTACTGCGCCATTCCCGACGACGGGAAGCGCCACGAGATCATCGACGGAAGGCACTACGTGTCACCAGCACCGACCCCGTACCATCAACGCGCGTCGAAGTGCCGCCGCCTGGAGGGCGAGGCGTACGGTCCCGCCACCGTGTTCGAGGGGGACGTCGTCCGGTCTCTTCCCGACTTCCCCGCCATGGCATTGCCCCTGGCCGAGGTATGGCGCTGACATCTGGGGGCGATGCCGAACATCCGCGCGGTGGTGCTCGATTTCGACGGAACGATCAAGGAGACCTACCGCAAAAAGGGGGAGGCCTTCGCCGACGCCTTCGCCGACTTCCCCGCGCACCGCAATCAGATTGTCAATTTCCACCTGGTTCACGGCTTCATCACCCGGCGGCCCAAGATCGAGCGTATCGCGCGCGAGGTGCTGGGCCGCGCGCCCACCGCGGCCGAGATCGACGCCCGCGTCGCGACCTACGGCCACGCCTCCCGCCGCGTGGCGCTGGAGGCGCCTTTCGTCCGCGGCTTCCACCGGGTGATACAAGAACACGCCGGCCGCGTGGTTTTCGCGGTGTCCAGCCACGCCGACCCGGTGGACATCGCCGACGCCCTCCGCCCCTCCGGGTTCCTGGATGCCTTCAGCGCCATTCACGGCTTTCCCGTCGCCAAGGGCGAGGCGCTGGCCCGCGTGATCGCCGCGCACGGCCTCTCGCCCGACGAGGTGCTGTTCGTCGGCGACGTGGAAGGCGACCACCACGCCGGGTTGGCGGCGGGCGTGCGCTTCCTCTTCCGCGCGCACGGCGACGCCGTCATCCCCGCCGACCTGCCGCGGGAAAACCTCATTCCCGACCTCATGGACCTCCTCCCGGCGCTCGAACCGGAGAACGCCCCCGACTCCTGGCGTCCGGGCGGGATTCTGGACCTCACCGCGCCGCTGCACGTCGGGGCGCCGATGTACCCCACCGACCCGCCCTATGGCGAGACCGCGTTCAAGACGCTGGCGGCACAGGGCAGCAACGTGACGACGCTTTCGCTCGGCACTCACGCCGGTACCCACGTCGACGCTCCGCGCCACGTCCTGGCCGAGGGCGCGCCGCTCGGCGCCTTCCCCCCGGAACACTTTGAAGGCCGCTGCCGCGTGGTCCGCTCGGAGGGAGAGACGCTGGCTCCGGGACGGCTCGACCGCCTGCCTTCGGATGTCGAGTTCCTGCTTTTCGACACCGGCTGGCGGCGGATCGCCGCCCGTGCCGGGCAGGACTACTTCCGCGCCGGGCCGCGCGTGCCGGAGACGCTGCTGCCGGAGTTCGACCGCTTCACCCGCCTGAAGGGGGTGGGCTTCGACCTGCCCACCATTGACCCCCGTGGCGCGCGCCACGCGCACCGCTACTTCCTCTCGCGCGGCGTTTTGGTCTACGAGAACCTCGCGAACCTCTCCCGCGCCCGCGAGTCCGGCGACTACTTTTTCCAGGCCTTTCCGCTGCCGCTGCGCGACCTGGACGGCGCGCCCCTGCGGGCGGTGCTGCGGCGCGCCGCCCCGCCGGCGGCCGTCAGTTCGTCGCCGTGAGCGAGTAGAGCACCCAGTGCGGTTTCGCTCCGGCTTCGTTCACCCGGCGCACCTTGCCCATCGTCACCCGCCCGGCCGGATTGTAGAACCAGACGGTGGCGTACCCCTTTTCCGTGACATCCAGCCGCACTTGCAGGCTGTTTTCCACGACCAGGAGTTGGTTCTTGTTGATTCCGCCGATGGCCAGGCCGTTCACCACGCTTTCGCGGAAGTCGTGCCGCCGGGTGGGCGTGGCCTTCTGGTATTCGCCGCCCAGGTAGAGGCCGTTGAGCACCAGTTCCTCGAAGTCGATGTAGGCCATCAGTTTCTCGATGTCGCGGTCGAACACCGCGCGGTAGATGCCCACCACCGGTTCGCGGGCCGCGGCCTCGTCAGCCGCGTTCGGTCCGGCCGCCGCTTCCGGGCCGGTCGGTCCGCCGCCGTCGCCGGGGACGGGGGCGCGCCCGCCGTCCTGGGCGTGGGCGAAGACGCCGATGAGGATCGCGCCGACCAGCAGAACGCCGAGGAATGAGATGGTGCGCATCGAAGCCTCCGGGTATCGAGGGGTTTCCGATCCGGCGGGCGACCGGGGTCTCCGCTCGCCCCCCGCTCACGAAACGTCGCGTGACCGACGGCAACCGACCGGGCGGTAGTATAACAGACCCCGTCGCGGTCACGTCCCAAACCTGGGCGGCATAGCGCGCCCGAAGAGCGGCGCCGGCGTGAGGGGTCAGGAGTCGGGGGACGCCTTCGGCGAGGCGGGAAAGGCGTGAAGGGTGGAAAGGCGCGAAGGGGGGGCGGGGGAAGTGGGAACGTGGGAGTATGAGCATGGGGCAGGCGCCGTCCCACGCTCCCACGCCCTCCCGTTCCCGCGTTCTCATGTTCTCTCCCCCCGCCTCCCGCCCCTCGTCCCTCGTCCCGCGCCTTCTCACGTTTAAACGCCGGCCTTCGCCCGCACGCCGCCGTTTCATGGGGTATACTAGAGATGAGAGTGGTGTGAGCAACGAGGTCGATCATGGGGCGGCGCACCGGAAGCGGCGGGCCGGGGCTGGTGATTTTCGCCGGGGCGGCGTTTCTCGCGGCGCTGTGGCTCTTTTCTTATTTCTTCGTCGGCTCCGGCCCCCCACCGGACGAGTGGGCAGGGTTGGGGGTCAGTTATGAAGAGGAACTCCCCGGCCCTCCCGACCCGGTGGACGTGTTGAAACGGCTTGATGACATCGACCCGGTGCGGGCGGCGCAAAGCCAGGTGGTGTTCAACGAGGGCGATCTGGCGCGGATGCAGGCGTTGGCCTTCGAAATGGAGCGGGCCAACCCCGACCCGGAGGGGCGGCGCGCCTTCACCGACACGCTGGTGGTCGCCCGGCAGTTGAACGAGAAGACGGCCGAGTTACAGGCCCTGCCGGTGGACCCCAAGAGCGAGTTCAACGCCTACCAGCGCCAGGCGCTGGCCGCCGACCGGGATCGTCTGGCCGAGCAGTACGCCCGCGCCCGGGAACGCGCCGCCGAACTCATCAAGTAGCCGGCCGCACGCACACCCGCTTCACGAAGTCGTAGCGCGGGTCGGCCGATAGCACCGCGAGGAAGCACTCGTCGACGGCTTTCTTGAGGTACTGGTTCTCGAACTTCGTATCCAGCCCCATCGCCACCAGCACCAGGCCGCAACCGTGGAAGCCGGCCGGCTCGCCCGGTTGGAGCCGGGCGGCCCGCTGGTAGGTCTCCAGCGCGGCCTCGTACTCCTTGCCGGCGAACAACTGCAACGCGGTGTTCATCAACTTGGCCCACGCCGCGTGCGCCGGACCGGGCGGCGCAGCCTGTTCCCGCACCGTCGGCAGGAACAGGCTCGACCGGAAACACTCCGCCAGGCGGCGGAAGAGTTCCGGCGGATGTTCCCGCGAGAAGTGCCGGCACTTCAGGAAGAGGGTGATCGCGCGGCGGTACTGGCGCTGCTCATAGGCGCGGTCGGCCTCGCGGAAGAGGGAGGCCGCGAGCGCCTTGGCGCGCGCCAGTTCCAGCGACTGGAAGTCTTCCTCAATGGCCTCGTCCAGCGGCAGCAAGCGGCGGGCCTTGCGCAGGAAGCGCTCGGCCCGCGCGGTGTCGCCGGCGCGCGCCAGACAGCGCGCCGCCACGTGATAGAGATGGCCGTCGCGAGGCGCGAGCAGCAGCCCGGCCTCGGCGAACTTCGCGCCCTCTTCGAAGCGGTCTTGGGCGTGCAGCAACTCGGCCGCGCGCCGATGCAGCGCGTGCCAGTGCGGGTCCTTGCGCATGGCGCTCTTGAGCGCCTCCAGCGCGGCCTCCCGGTCGCCCGCCGCCGCCGCCTGCTCCGCCGCTTCCAGCGTGGCGGCGGAGGTCCGGCGCAGATCGCCGCCGGTGGCGATGAGCACCTGGCCGCAGGCGAGGCAGCGAACCGGCTGCCCCAGCCACGCCGCCTCCACCCGCCCGGCCTGGTCACAGAAGGGGCAGGTGACGGCGGTGGAGGCGATGGTCATGAGGCGCATTCGCTCGCGCCCAGTTCACCGAACACGAAGCGCTCGGTCTCGTGGGCGTCGAAATAGACGTCGTCGCCCGGATTGGCCTCGAACGTCAGTCCTTTCAGTATCTCCACGGCTGTTTCTTTGTCCACGGTCCGCGCGAAATCCGCGAACGATTGCCCGCTCTCTCCGCGGTGGGAGCGCCAGTAGTCCACCAGCAGGGCGATGGCCTTCGTAGCGCGGGAGGCGGGAATCTTCATGATCGACCGCCCCAGCACGGCCCCCTCCTGCCCCACCCCGCCGCCCAAGTGTAACATGTAATAGGGCGCGACGCCCCCGTCGTGCTTGCGCGTGATCCCGTGGAAACCGATCGTGGCCACCTGGTGCTGACCGCAACTGTTGAAACAGCCGCTGATCTTGACGGTGACGCCATCGAGATCGGGGGCCAGCGCGGACAGCGCATCATGCCCATTGCCCGCCTCGCCGCCCGCGCCCGCGCGGGAGCGACGGAAGGCATCTTGGATGTCGCGCGCCAGCCCCTTCGAGCGGGTGTAGGCCAGGTTGCAGGTGTGGGCGCCGGGGCAGGCGACCGGGTCTCCAACCCGGCCCGCGCCGGGCGACGCCAAGCCCATGCGGGCCAGCGCGTGGTAGAGCGCCGGCAGGTTCGGCGCGGGAACCCAGCGGAAGAGCAGGTTCTGGTCCACGGTCGTGCGCAGCGCGCCGTCGGCCAGCGCCAGGACGGCGTCGGCCAGCGCGTCGAACTGCGCGGCTGAAATGTCGCCCAGCGGCACGGTGGCCAGCGCCATGAAATAGCCCTGCTGCCGCTGGGGGCGCGCGTTGGCGGCCCGCCACGCGCGGTAGCCGGGGTCTTTTTCGTCCACGCGCGGCGCGGCGGCGTTGGGCGCGACGGGGCGGCCGGCGCCGGCCAGCCCCTCCGGCGTGTCGAACAGCGGGAGGCGCTTGGCGCTCTCGGGGAACGACTCGTAGGTCTCGAAAACCCGCCGCCGGAAGGCCTCCACGCCGTAGCGGCGCATGAGGAACTTCATCCGCGCCTTGCTGCGGTCGACGCGGTTTCCCTCGGCGTTGAACAACGTGATGATCGCCCGGCAGAGCGGCAGGAAGCGGTCTTCCGGCCAGAACTCAGTCAGCAGTTGCGCCTCCTGCGGCGAGCCGCCCAGGCCGCCGCCGACCAGCACCTTGAAGCCGCGTTCGCCGTTCACGATCTTCGGGAAGACGCCGATGTCGCTGATTCGGGCGCAGGCCTCGTCGCGCGCCTCGGTGATCGAGAAGTTGACCTTGAACTTGCGCGGCAACCGCTGTGTCAGGTCGTCGCGGATGAAATGGCGGGTCAAGGCCGTGGCCGCGCGCGAGACGTCGAACGGCTCGGCCGGGTCCACGCCGGCCGTCGGCGCGCACACCACGTTGCGCACCGTGTTGCCGCACGCCTCCCGGGTGGTGATCCCGGCGACCGCCAGGTGCTCCAGCAGCGGCATGCACTGCTCCAGCGGGACGTGATGGAACTGCACGTCTTGCCGGGTGGTGATGTGGCCGACGCCGCCGCCCCATGTGCGCGCCACGTGGGCCAAGGCGCGCAACTGCGCCGCGGTGAGAATGCCCGATGGCGCCTTCACCCGCACCATCTGCACGTCGCCCTTCTGCCGCTGGCCGTAAATGCCGAAGTGGAGCCGACGCGGGCGGAACTCCTCGGCGGTGATCCGGCCGGAGCGGTAGTCGTCTATGGCCGCGCCGATCCGCTCCAGGTCGAGGCGGATTTCCAGGGGAAGCGTGCGTTCGCCGATGGCGGTCATCTATACGTTCTTAGCGCCGTTCCGCACGCATTGACAAGCAAAAACGAGCCGCTTGCGCTGTGCGTAACTCCGTTGGCGACGGTGGTTTGCCATCGGGGTCGGCGGGGGTTTACCCCAATCGCCCTTGGACTTTCGTGGGAACCGTGATGGTCGTCCACATCGCCTTCGCCACCCTGCTGGCCGCCGCGCCCCGCCGGGAAGGCACACTGGGGAAGATGCGGCTCACGC
>JACQVU010000436.1 GCA_016209585.1 Planctomycetota bacterium | reverse complement strand
TCTTCCCCTCGCTTGTGGGGGTGATCCGATCCGTGCGATGCGCGGCACCTCGTCGTCAGCCGTCTTCCCCAAGCATGTGGGGGTGAACCGCGGCCATGCGGTGCAGGCGCGAGTACGGCCTGCGTCTTCCCCACGCATGTGGGGGTGAACCAGCCCCCCCCGTATGGCCCGCGCCCCGCGCCAGCCGAACGCGGAGTTCGCAGCGCAACGCTCGTGCGCGAACCGGAACGACGGGCGAAGCGGCGCACGAAAAGGAGGGGTCGAGCGCAACGCCCGTGCGCGACGCGGAACGACGCTGGGCGGTGTCCTTCAAGGGGGCCGCGCGCGCGCCTCGCGGCGTTCAAGACGGTGGTTCCCGCGGTTACGGCAAACAGCAGACACGCGCCCCGCCACCCGTCCGGCACGGTGCGAACGGTATCCGCTTCCACTTGCGGCCGCGGGAATCGGACCGCTATTATCCTTATTGGAGGCGCGCGCCCGGTCGCTCGCCCGCGTTCCGGCTGGCGCGCTCCCGGGCGGATTTCCGCACCCCACACCCCAGACCCCGCACCCAGCACCCCGGACCCCGGACCCCGGACCTAGCACCAGCCCCCAGCACCGGTCGCGGCGAAGCCGCGCTGTGATCCTATGGAAGTCCGCCTCGCTGAAAGCGCCGGGTTCTGCTGGGGAGTCAAGCGCACCATGGAAATGGCGCTGTCGGAGGCCCACCGCCTGGGCCGGCCGCTGCAGACCTATGGCCCGCTGGTGCACAACAACCAGGCCGTGGCGATGCTCCAGACCAAGGGCATCTCCGCCGCCTCCGCCGTGGCCGAGTTGGAGGCTGACACCGTGATCGTGCGGGCGCACGGCCTTCCGCCGGAAGAGATGGAGGCGGTGCGGGGGACGGGGCGGAAGGTGATCGACGGCACCTGCCCGCTGGTGGTGAAGGTGCACAAGATCATCGCGCGGTACGCGCGGCAGGGGTTCCACACGATCATCGTGGGCGACCGGCACCATGCCGAGGCGCGCGGGCTTCTGGGGTACACCGAGGGGCGGGGCGTGTGCGTGGAGTCCATCGCGGAGATCGACGCCCTGCCGCGCGACTTTTCGCGCGTGCTGGTGGTCTCGCAGACCACGCAGGGCATGGAGTTCTTCGACCAGGCCGTCGCGCGGATCAAACAGTACTACCCCCAGGCGTCCATCCACAACACCATCTGCGACCCCACGGTGGATCGCCAGACCGGGCTGGTGGACCTGACCGAGGAGTGCGACCTGATCGTGGTGATCGGCGGGCGCCACTCGGCCAACACCATGCGCCTGGCCCAGATATCCCGCGAACTGGGCCGCGAGACCGTGCTGGTCGAGACCGCCGACGAACTGGAGGAAACCGCCGTCGCCGGCCACCGGCTGGTGGGGGTGACGGCCGGGGCCTCGACCCCCTCCTGGGTGATCACCAGCGTGGTCGACCGGCTGGAGGCGCTCGGCCGCCGGAGCGAGTCGCCGCTCTATCGCCGCGCCTATGACGCCGCCTATTTCCTGGTGAAGTCGCACCTCGCCACGGCGCTCGGCGCGGTGGCGCTGGGCTACGCCTGCTGGCGGCTGGTGGCCCCGGGCCTGGCCGTTTCCGGTCACAGCCTGGTGGCGGCGGCGTGCTGCCTCTTCGCCCACCACCTCATCCAGCGCTACACCGACGGCGAGGCCGAGAGTTACTCCGACCCCGCCGGCGCGCGCTTCTACGCCGCGTGGAAGCGCCTCTTGTGGCCGGCGGCGCTGCTGGGCCTGGTGGCCGCGGTGCTCCTGACGCTGGCCGGTCCGCGGGCCGTGACGCTGCTGGTGGGGGCCAGCGCGCTCATTGGCATCCTGTACCATGTACAGGTTCTTCCCCAGCGGTGGAAACCGGTGGTGCGGCTCACGGCGCTGCGCGACGTGCCGATGTCGAAAGACCTTTCCGTGGCGCTCGGTTGGAGCGTGCTTCTGGCCGGGCTGCCGGCGTTGGCCCAGGCTGCCGCGACCGAAAGCGGGGGCGGGGGTGGCGCCGGCGTCGGCGTCGGCGTCGGCCCCGTCAACTGGGCCGCGGCCGGCGTCGCCTGGTTCTTCGTCTTCACGCTGATCTTCGTCCGCAGCGCCCTGGCCGACATCCAACTGGCCCACGGCGACCGCATCGCGGGCCGCAACACCATCGCCGTGCTGATCGGCAAGGAGTGGACCAAGGTCGCCGTCGCCGGCCTGCTCCTGGCCGCCGCCGCCGTGCTGGCGCTGGCCGCCGGGCTGGGCTGGGCGTCCACGCTGGCGGCGTGGCTGCTGGCGGGGGTCGGATACTCGTTCCTCTATCTCTACCTTTATCACCGGCGCGCCATCACCGGGGGTCTGAAGTTCGAGTTCGCTCTGGAGTTCTCCTCCTACCTCTGCGGGCTGGTCGCGCTGGCGTGACAGCCCAACGCGGCCGTCGGGGCGGGGGCGACCCGCAGCCAGTACTCGACGTTGCCGCCGGCGCCGGTGAGGGGCGATTCCGCGGCGTCGACGACGGCGAGGCCCAGCGTGGCGGCGAGAGCGGGCATGGCGGCGGAGATCTCCGCGGCCCGCGAGCGGTCCAGCAGGCCGCGGCGCAACAGGCGCGGCGCCGCCTCATATTGCGGCTTCACCAGCGACAGGATGATCCCTCCGGCCCCCAGCATCCGCGCGGCGGCGGGCAGGACGCGGGCCTGCCGGGTCCAGGCCACGTCGATCACCACCAGCGCGACCGGTTCCGGGAGCGTCAGGCGCAGCGCGTTGGTCCGTTCGTGGACCACCACACGGGGGTCGGTGCGCAGCCGCCAGGCCAGCGCGCCCCGCCCGGTGTCCACGGCGTGCACGCGGGCCGCGCCGCGCCGGAGCAGGCAATCAGTGAAGCCCCCCACGTTGCACCCCAGGTCGGCCGCCACCAGGCCGGCGGGGTTCACCCCGAACCGGTCGAGCGCGAACGCCAGTTTCAAGCCGCCGCGCCCGACGTAGCCGCTCTCGCCGCCTCCAGCCGCCATGGGGGCTATGGTGCCACGGTTGGGGGCTGGTGGCCAACGCCGGCGGGAACGGCGGAACGGGGCCCCGGATCGTCACGCCGTCACCGTGTCAGGATACGGCCCCAGGAACCTCTCGCCGTCGAAATGCACAACATGGTCAGGGTCCACCGCGATCCAGACCTCCGTTTCCCACGAGATCTGAGTCAGGAAACGGCCCATGGCATCGCGGGTTTGAAATGCCGTGACAAAGACCAGTCCGGTACGGAAGCCGGCGAAAAGATCCTTGAGTTCCCGCCGGCGTTTCCCGTCCACTACTCCGGCGTTCGCCACCGCCTCGCCGACCATCAGCCAGTCATGTTTCGGATCGTGGACGACGACGTCGGGCATCTTGGTGGCGGAGTCGATCTCGACACCAAGCCGTTTCAGGTAGTCGGCCTCGAAATGCTGGAACTTGTTCTCGGCGTCCCCGACGTAGAGCACGACCCCGCCCGGAACGAACCGCGCGCAGAAGTCCTCATCCCAGCGCGCCAAGCATGCTGATCGCCTCTCCGAGTTTCCGCGCGCCACGCGGCTTGACTTCGCCGGATGTGGAACTCATGCGTTCAACTTCGCTGTTACGATTTCGTCGACGCTCTCCTGTTCCAAGTTCCTATCACCGACGTGGCTTCCGCCTGAATCCATTTCCAGGCGCCAAGCCGCTCGGTTATCATCCGCTCTTGGTCGTTCCGGGCGATTGGCTCAGCTGGCTAGAGCGCGTGGTCGACATCCACGAGGTCACTGGTTCAAGTCCAGTATCGCCCATCAAGTCAGGCGACGGGAGCCATCGCCGGTTGGCGCGCTCCACCGCGCGCGGGACGGACGATCAGACGGATCCGACCGATGGGACGGATTCCCGATCCTCGCGCCCTCGTCCCCGGGGAGGTTCGCATGAACGTGCCGAGTGTTCCGCACGCCCGGCCCATTCGGGCGGCGGTGAGCGTCGTCGCCGCCACGCTGGCGTTGTTCCTGTTCTCGGCGCCGGAGGCGCTGGCGCGCGCTGACCGTGCGCCCATCGAGGAGCATTGCGAGCGGCGCGCGCGGTTGATGGAACAGATCGGCGCGGCCGTCGCCGTGCTGGCCGGCGAGCGCGAACGCCCCGACATGGAACGCTATACCCAGTCCAACGACTTCTTCTATGTGACCGGCGTGGAGACGCCCGGCGCCTTCGCACTCCTGGACGGCGCGGCCAAGCGTTCGATCCTCTTCCTGCCGCCGCGCGAACCCCTGAGGGAACGGTGGAGCGGCCCCCAGGAAGGTCCGGGCGAGGAGACCGCGCGCCAGTACGGCTTCGACGAATGCCTGGCGTACAAGGCCCTGCCCGTCCGCGCCGAACCCGGCAAGGAGCCGCGCGCGGGCGACGGCGCGCCGCCCGTCGAACTCGGGCTGCTGGGCGCGGAAATCCACCGCCGCGTCGCCGCCGGCGTCAAGAAGGTCTACGTGGAGCACATGCCGGCCGAAGTGGGCACCGCCATCTACGACGTGCTCGGGCCGGCGGCTGCGGCGCAGAAGAACGACCCGTGGGACCGCCGCCTGACACGGGAGCAGACCTTCACCCGCGTGGTGGGGGAGATGCTGGGCAAGGGCGTGGAGATCGGGGACGTCAGCCGCCTGGTCCGCGGGATGCGGCAGGTGAAAAGCCCGGCCGAGATCGCGATCCTGCGCGAGGCCGCGCGCGTCTCCGCCGAGGCCTTGCGGCGCGTCATGGCCGCCACCGAGCCGGGCGTTCACGAGTACCAACTGGCCGCGCTGCTGAAAGGCGCGTATGAATGGGCGGGGGCGCAAGGCTACGCCTATTCGCCCATCGTGGGCACCGGCGTCAACGCCACCGTCATCCATTACATGGAGAACGCCGCGGAGGTGAAACCCGGCGACCTCATCCTCATCGACTCCGCGGCCCGCTACCACTACTACTGCTCGGACATCACCCGCACCTACCCGGCGAGCGGCCGCTTCACGCCGGCGCAGCGCCGCGTCTACGACGTGGTGTTGCGCGCGCAGCAGGCCGGCATCGCCGTCGCCCGGCCGGGCGCCACCATGCTCTACGTGCACGACGCCGCGGCGCGGGTCATCGGCGAGGCCGGCTACGCCGAGTATTTCCCCCACTTCACCTGCCACACCGTCGGCATGGCGGTGCACGACGACGGCTTCCACGACATCGCCTCCGTCAAGCGCCCGCTGAAAGCCGGGATGCTCATCACGGTCGAACCCGGCATCTACATCCCCGCCCAGGCCATCGGCGTCCGCATCGAAGACACGCTCCTCATCACCGACGCCGGCGCCGAGGTCCTCACCTCGGCCGCGCCCAAAGAGCCGGACGAGATCGAGCGCCTCATGGCCGCGCGCCGCGCGAAGTAAGGGCCGGTTTCAGTTTCCGAAGGTCGCGCCCGAAGGCCGGCGACCGTAACAAGGATCAAGCCCGCGACTTCGTGATTTCGCTTCCCTCAAACGCTGAGGGAGCCGGATGATCCCAATCGCCTCGTGGCCGCGCCTTGGACGAAATGCCGCCGCATGCCCGCCCCCGTTCCCTGGCAAGAGCGAGCCTTCGGGGAACATTACCTTGCGGTCTATCCCCATCGCTCTCTGGCGCAAGCCCGGCGCGAGGTGGCGGCCATCATTCCGCTCCTCTCGCTCGCCCCCGGCGCCCGCGTGGCCGATATCTGTTGCGGCTGGGGGCGACACGCCGTGGCCCTCGCCCGGCGTGGCATGCGCGTCGTGGGCGTCGATCTCTCCCCCGACCTCTTGCGCCTCGCCCCCGCCGCGCGCCCAGCCCCCGCCCCCGACCGGCCGGCGGCCGTGGCCCGGCGACGGGCGCACCCCCCGCCGCCGCCCGCCCTGCTGCGGGCTGA
>JACQVU010000435.1 GCA_016209585.1 Planctomycetota bacterium | reverse complement strand
GCCGGCGACCCCGCGCGCGGTACAGTATACTCCCCTGGAGACCCGGTGAAACCCACCCATGATCACTCTGGAATGAACCACCGCCTCTCCAACCTCCTCAGTTGCCTGGCCGAGTTCGCCCCGCCCCACCTGGCCGAAGAGTGGGACAACACCGGTCTGCAGATCGGCGACCCGGACGCGGAGATCACCGGCGTTCATTGCGCGCTCGACGCCGACCCCGCCCTCCTCGCGGAAGCCCGCGCGGCCGGCGCCAACGCCGTCGTCACCCACCACCCCTTGCTCTTCCGTCCCCTCAAGCGGGTGGATTGCTCCACCTGGGAAGGCCGGCTGCTGGCCGAGTTCCTCGCCGCGCGCGTGGCCCTGGTGGCCGCCCATACCAACCTCGACGCCGCCGACGCCGGCATCAACGCGCGCCTCGCCGAAACGTTCGGGCTGCAACGGCCCGCCGTGCTGCAGCCCACCCGGACCGAGGGGCTTCAGAAACTCGCGGTCTTCGTCCCCCGCGACCACGTCGAGAAGGTCCGCGCCGCCATGTGCGACGCCGGCGCCGGCGTCATCGGCGAGTACCGCGACTGCTCGTTCCGCTCGCCCGGCGCCGGCACCTTCCGCGGTTCCGACGCCTCCACCCCCTTCATCGGCCAGCGCGGACGCCTGGAGGAGGCCGACGAATTCCGGCTGGAAGTCATCCTTCCGAGATCGCTCTCTGGAGCGGTGCTCGCCGCCATGAAGCGGGCGCATCCCTATGAGGAAGCGGCCTACGATCTCTACCCGCTCGACAACCCCGGCCGCGTCCGCGGCTTCGGCATGGTCGGCGACCTGCCCGCCCCGCTCCCCGCCGAGGAGATGATCTACCTCATCAAAACCCGACTCTCGGCCGGTGCCGCGCGGGTGGCCGGCGACACCGCGCGCACGGTGAAGCGCATGGCGCTCTTCTCCGGCGCCGGCGCCGGAGCCATTGAGAGCGCCGCCCGCGCGGGCGCGGACCTCTTCCTGACGGCTGATCTCCGGTACCACGACGGCCAGATGGCTGAACGGCTGGGCATCATTCTCGTGGACCCCGGCCATTGGGAGACCGAACAGGTCATTCTCCCCGACCTCGTGACGTTCCTCGCCGCCCGACTGCCGGGCCTGCCCGTGACCCGCGCCGAACGGCGCCAGAACCCCTTCAATACATGGTGACGTGGCGAGTCGCCGCCGCCCACGCGCGGGCTACGCGATGGTCCGCAACACCGCGCGCACCGGGCTGGCGTCGAACCCCACCAGCGGCAGCGGCAGCGCGATCAATTCGTACACGCCTTCAGGAACGTGGCTCAGCGCCAGCCCCTCCAGGATTGCCATGTCGTATTTAAGGAACTGCCGATGGGCGAGAAGTTCCTTCGCCGCGAAGAGGTCCACGCTGGGGGTGTCGATGCCGATGAGCCGGACGCCGTGGTCGTGGGCGAACGCCACCAGCTCGGGCGAGAGCGCCGCGAAGTCGTCGTTCCAGTGTCCGGGGTCCGGGAACGTGCCCGTGCACACCAGGAGGCGCGGTTCCCCGATGGCCCGCGGAAGGTGTTCCGGCAGCACCCGTCGGCCGCGCTCGACCGCCACGCGCATCAGATCGCAACGGCCCAGGTAGAGGTCCGTCGGCCGCGCGTCGATGGCCGGCGCGTCACGCCCGTAGTGGCTGGGGGCGTCGGCGTGCGCCCCCAGGTGGACCGTGGCCCGCAGCGTGGAGAGCGTGATGTTCGCGCCCCGCGCCATGTCGGCCAGAACCTCCCGCGACGGGGGCGTGTCGCCCGGCCAGACGCCCAGGGCGTCGCTGATGGGAGGAGTGAGGTCGTAAAGCACGCGGGAGGCCCTCGATCCGCCCGGGTTTCTCGCCGCAAAGTTCCTGCGCGAGAAAACGCCGGGCAGGTTGTCAGTTGTCAGTTGTCAGGCATCCCAGGGCGTCTGCCCGTCTTCTTGTCTCCCCATCTCCCTATCTCCCCTTCTCCGCGCCTCGGCGGTAAGACATGCAGACTACCGCCGGGTCATCTCCACGCGACGGGGCGCGGGCTCGGTCGCCATGCGTTCGCGCACGCGCTCCCGGGTCGCGGCCGCGATGGCGCGCATGGCCTCCACGGCGGGGCTGGCCGGCGCGCCTTCCAGCATGAAGGGCTGGCCGGCGTCGCCGCCGACGCGCACGGCGACGTCGATCGGCAGGGCGCCCAGGAAGGGCACGCCCAGTTCCGCCGCGCGACGCTCCGTGCCCCCCGCGCCGAAAAGGTCCACCCGCCCGCGGCAGTGCGGGCAGGTCAGGAAACTCATGTTCTCGACGTATCCGAGAATGGATACCCCCGTGCCCTCGAACATCTTCTGCGCTTTCACCGCGTCCAGCAGCGCCACGTCCTGTGGCGTGCAGACGAGGATCGCCCCCGTCAGCGGCACGGTCTGCACCAGCGTGAGTTGCACGTCGCCGGTGCCGGGCGGCAGGTCGAACACCAGGTAATCGAGCGCGCCCCAGTCGACGTCCTGGATGAACTGCGTGATCGCCCCGTTCACCATGGGGCCGCGCCAG
>JACQVU010000434.1 GCA_016209585.1 Planctomycetota bacterium | reverse complement strand
GTTGACGGCGTACCAGGGGCCGCACAGCGCCAGCGCCACGCCCGCCGCCGCCAGAGCGTTCCGCGCCCGCCGAGCCAGGGGCACGGCCTCGCCGCCGGGGAGGGCGAGCACGGCCGCGCCCAGGGCGGCGGCGGCCTCCACGGGAAAGTCCAGGCGCAGGAGCATGCCCGCGCCGAAAAAGGCCCCGACCACAAGCGAAGGGCCGAGGCGGGCGAAACGCTCTGAACGCAGCAGCGCCGCGGCTGCCGCCGCGGCCATCGCGGTGGCGGGAAGGTTGGCCATGAAGAGCCGCGCGTGACCGAAGGCCAGCGGGCAGGTGGAGAGCACGAACGCGGCCAGCGATCCAGCCGGCTCGCCGAAGAGGCGCGCGCCGACGTCGCGGATCGCGAAGACCAGCAGCGCCAGGAAGAAGAACGAGAGCAGCCGCGCCATCTGCGGCGCCGGCGGCAGCACGGCTGACCAGGCCGCGCCCCAGAGCGCCAGGCCGTTGGGTCGATGGGTCGCGCCGTCAACCAGCGCGGCCGCCAGCGGCCCCGGCTCGGCGGTGGACAGGAAGGCGCTCACGGCGGCCGCCAGTCGCCGGCCGGCGGCGTAGTAGTGGAACTCGTCGTTCACCGGGGGAAGGCGTTCCGCGTGGAGCAGCAGGGCGGCGACGGCCAGTTGCGCCACGAGCCAGAAGGCGAGCGCCAGCCGCCACCAGGGGGCGCGAGGCGATCGTGCGGCGAGGCCCGGCTGGTCCATGCGGCGCGCGCCCGGCGCTACTCCCAGACGCGGGTGGAGAGGTACTTGTCGCCGCCGTCGGGCGAGATGATCACAGCCACGGCGCTCGCGGCCTCGGCGCGCCGCAGGTGATCCATGGCGGCCCGCACGGCGGCGCCGGTGGACTGCCCCACGAACAACCCCTCGCGGCGCGCGAGGCGTTTCGTCATGTCGTAGGCCGCGTCGGTGTCGGCCGGCAGCACGCCGTCGAGTTCCTCCGGCTTCCAGATGGAGGGCACGATGGACGACGGCATGTGCTTCAGCCCCTCGATGCCGTGGAACCCTTCAGCGGGCTGGACGGCGAAGCACCGCGCGCCGGGGGCGAGCCGGCGGAGGGCGCGGGCCGCGCCGATGACGGTGCCGGAGGTGCCGATGCCCGCGAAGAAGTGGGTCACGCGGCCGCGCGTCTGGCGGAAGATCTCGGGGCCGGTGGTCTCCTCGTGCGCCCGCGGGTTCGCCGGGTTGTTGTACTGGTCGGGCTTGAAGTAGCGTTCCGGGTCGCGCGAGAGCAGTTCCCGCGACAGCAGAATGGCGCCGTCGGAGCCGAGCAGCGGGTCGGAAAGATGCAACGTCGCGCCGTAGGCGAAAAGGATGCGCCGGCGTTCCTCCGAGCAGTTGGCCGGCAGGCAGAGTTCCACCGGGAAGCCCAGGTGGGCGCCGATCATGGCGTAGGCGATACCCGTGTTGCCCGACGTGGAATCCAACAGCGCCTTCCCCGCGCTGAAGCGGCCGGAGGAAAGGCCGTCAAGCACCATGCCCAGCGCGGCCCGGTCTTTCACCGACCCGCCGGGGTTGGCGCCCTCCAGTTTCACCCAGAACTCGACCTCCGGCGGAAAGCCCTCCACCACCCGCGAAAGGCGCACCAGTGGCGTGTTGCCCACGCGCCACAGGAGCGAGTCGGGCGGGGCGTGCTCTGCCAGGACGTCGAACAGGGCCATCAGACGGAATACGGGGCGGCCGCGATCCCTCGTCAGGTCGGTGGTCACCGCGCCGGGTACCGGCCCACGGGAACCTGGAACTCCTTCTCCTCGCCGGCCCGCTGCGCCGTGATGGAGACGCGGTCGCCGGGCCGGAGCGTGGCGATGGCGTTGATGAAATCGCTGGTGTTGCGCACTTCCTGCCCGGCCACCGCCGTCACCAGGTCGCCGGCCGCCATTCCCGCGAGCGCGGCCGGCTGGCCGTCAATCACGTCCATCAGCACCACGCCGCGTCCCTCGTGGCGCCGCTTGACATCGTAGGGCACGTCGGCCGGCACCACCCCCACGTAACTGTGCTGCACGGTCTCGCCGGAGAGCAGCGCCGGCAGCACGGCGCGGACCTGCGAGACCGGAAGCGCGAAGCCGATCCCCGAGTTGTTGCCCGTGCGCGACGAGATGACCCCCGTGATGCCCACCACCCGACCGGCCAGGTCCACCAGCGGCCCGCCGGAGTTGCCGGGGTTGATCGCCGCGTCGGTCTGGATGGCCCCCAGGTAACGGCGCCGGCCGTTCTGCGGGAACGTGGTCCGCCCCAGCGCCGAGATGATGCCCTGCGACACCGAGGGTTGCGCGTCGCGCCGCGAGATGTTGAACGGGTTCCCGAACGCCAGCACCACGTCGCCCACCTGCAAAGCGTCGGAATCTCCCAATGGCGCCACCGGCAGCGGCACGCCGAAGTCGGCGCGCACCACCGCCAGGTCGCCGAGCGGGTCGCGCCCGATCACCTCGCCCGGCGCGCTCCCCAGGCCGGGCAGCGAGACGGTGATGGCGGCCGCCCCCTCCACCACGTGATCGCACGTGAGAATGCAACCGTCTTCCCGCACCACCACGCCCGATCCCGTCGTCAAATTGTCCGGAAGAATCTCGAACTCCCCGCTCTGCGCCACCGCCAGCGAGGCCACCGCCGGCGCCACCTTCCGGATCACCGCGCCGTAGCCGCGCCCGTCGGCCAACCCCGCCGGCCCAAGCGGCGAACTGTCGCCGGCCACGTACCCCGCGACCAGGTCCCGTGGCGACAACACCGGCGCGGGCGCCAAAACCTCGCCCCGCGCGCACCCGCCCGCCAGCACGCACGCTCCCGCCGCCGCCACCGGCGCGAACCACGCGCGCCGCAGCCGCCGCCACCACTTTCGCCGCCCCGCAATCTCCATACCTCCATTATAGCAGCCCGGTGGAGCAAGCGCTTACCCGCGCGGGGCGACATGCCACGCATTTCCTCGGCGGCGGGCGACGCGGGCGCGTTCTGGAGCCGGACTGTCGCGCCGCGCGCGAGCCGCGAGCGTGAGCGACCGGCCTTGGCATCCGGTTCTTGACGCACACCGAAATCGTCATACGATGCAGACCCATTCCCACGAACAACCTGCTGCGACGCATCGGAGTCGCCCGGCGCGTGTCCGCGGCTGGGCCGCGTTGGGCTTCGATCAAGACCCGGCATCGCGTGCCTGAGACCATTGTCATGAAGGAATCCGGGGTTCCCAGCGGCCGGCGCTCGACGGTTTCGCAGCCGGTGGAACGCGAGGATGGCGCCTTGGGACCGGCGCGCCCGGCGCCCGGCGCCCGGCGCGTGTTGCTGGTCAACGACGACGGCATCGATTCGCCGGGCGTGCGCGGCCTGCGCCGGCTCCTGCTGGATCTCGGCCACCAGGTCACCCTCATCGCCCCCCGCCGCGAACAGTCCGGCGTCGGCTGCGCCATCACCTTCCTGCGCCCCTTTCACGTCGAGCCGGTCCGCGAGCACGGCGAGGTGATCGGCTGGACGGCCGACGGCACGCCGGTGGACTGCGTCAAGGTGGGAATCCACCACCTCATGCGGCCCCGGCCCGACCTGGTGATATCCGGCATCAACCGCGGCATGAACGCCGGAAGCATCGTGTTCTATTCCGGAACCGTCGGCGCCGCCGTCGAAGGTTGGCTGCAGGGAGTGCCCTCGCTGGCGATCTCCAAGCGCGACCACACCACGGCCGACTTCTCCGCCCCGCTCGAAGTCTGCCGGCGCCTCCTGCCCGGAATACTCGCCTTCGTTGGCCGGTATCGGCGCGTGCTGTTCAACGTCAACGTGCCGGTCGGGCCGGTCGAGGCCATGCGCGGCGCGCGCTACACCCGCCTGGACCTGGGCGGCCCCGAAGGCGGCTACGAGGTCACCGAGGAGCCGGACGGACGGCTGGCCATGCAATCCGTCTACCTGCCCCGCCCCGCCGAAC
Organism: Planctomycetota bacterium; assembly: GCA_016209585.1. Classification (GTDB taxonomy): domain Bacteria; phylum Planctomycetota; class UBA8742; order JACQVU01; family JACQVU01; genus JACQVU01. The sequence continues at coordinate 3,567 of JACQVU010000434.1, read as the reverse complement.
CGCCCGGACCGGGCCTGCCGACCGACCTCGCGGCGCTCAACGACGGCTGGGTCTCGGTCACGCCGCTGTCGCTTGACATCACCGCGCACGACCTCCTCGCCGGCCCCCTGCCGACCCTGGGCGCGAGCAGCCCGTCGGCCGAGTTCCACCCCTCGCCATCATGATCTCGCGTGGCGTGCCGGCGAACAGCACCTTGCCGCGGCCGAGGATGTAGGCGACTCCCAAACCGCCACACCGCTCATCTCGCGGAATTCGCCGGATTTTTCTCTGGACACGCCCCTGACTGGTTTCGTATCCTTGCGCCGTCCAAGGTGAAGAAGTTACCTATGGTGAGATACTTGGTGCCCCCCCCCCCGCAAGAAGTTCGTCAGATATCCCTCTATCGCCGGTTTCTCATTTTCGCCGCGCTGGCGGCTTTTCTTCTCGCCGGCTGCGGGGAATCCGTCGTTCCGGTGGCGGTGAACGCCCCGGCTGACTCGCCGCCGTATCCGGTCGGAAAAATCGAAAAGGCTGACCTCCAGTTCCTCGCCGACGAGCAGGCGCTGACCTGGGAAGAACTGGGGCTGGTCCACAGCCGTCAGGAAGAGGTCAACGCCGAAAACGTCTACGTCCCGAAAGAGCAGTTCGAGGGGCTTGATGAACCCGACCTCGCGCCCGACTTCGATCCGGGAGCGTCAGCCACCGGGATTCCGAGAGAGACCGCGGAATCAACCGCCTCGCAACTCTCCGCCCTCACCCCCGCCGGCTGGACGGAAAAGCCCCGCGCCGGCCCCGCCGTCGCCACGCCCGGCGGCGCGCCCGTTTCGCTCGCCGCTCCGCTGGAGAACTGCACGGTCGTACAAAACGGCGTCACGCTCCGGGTGCGGATCGCGGATCGGCAGGTGGTCGGTCGGGCCATTCCGGTGGAACTCTCGGCGCAATCCGACACGTTGCTTCCCGGCCGAGGCCGCGTGAACGCCGCGCTGATCTTCCTGCGCGATGATTCCACCGGCGACGTGGAGTTGGTCGCGCTCAAGAAATTCTCGCGCGCCGCGCTGAAAGCCGGCTTCCTGCTGACGGCCAACGCCTCCGGCGTTCCCTCAGCCGGCGGCACGGCGACGGAGATGGGCCATTTGTACACCCTGGTTCCCGAATCGCGCGCGGTGGCCGCGCAGCGCATCGCGTTCATCCGGGCGATTCTGTGGCGGTCGCGGTTGCGCGGCGTCTTCCGCGGCGTCATCGCCTCGCTTGACAAAGCGGCGCATCGCGTGCTGGCGTCGGGCGCGCGCGACCACTTGACCTGTTCGCACACCGTGCCGGTGATCTCGCGCGTCGAGGTCTTCCCGCGCGACTACCTGCCCGATGAGAACGACCCCGGCGCGCCCATCAACCTCACGTTCGCGTTCTACGAAGACCCCGATCAACTCACCTCCCGCAAGGTATACTTTAATGGAAGGGAGGTGACCGCCGCCTTCTTCGCCGCCCTGACGCTCGCGCGGCCGGGCAACGGAATGACGTACGGGCTGCTGGAGGGGGTTCCGATGCAGGGGGCGATGTTCGGAGCGGCGATCAACGGTTCGCTCACCGTGCGCGTCACGACCGAGAAATGGGGCGCGCGCGACGTGGTGTCGCGCACGATCACGAACGATTTGCGCATTCTGGACGGTCTGGTACACATCGATCCTCTCCCCGGCGGCGCGAACGATCGCGGGCAGGTCTCTGTTTCGCTCACGTTTAACCGCCCGGTCGATCCGGCTGACCTCGATCCGCGGGTGACGAAGTTGACCGAGAACCCTTTCGGCGGCGAGATGCCTCCCGGGGCGATCGAAGGCGGCACGGTGGGCGCGCTGGAGATGCAGGCGACGCAGGTCGCGGGCGCGCCGGTGTCGACCATCGAATGGCGCTCGAACGAGATCGACGTGACGCCGGGCTTTCTGTCGCTCGACGTGGGATCCTTCGACGGCACGCCCTTCGGCCTGGCCGGGCTGGCGGGCGGGGCGGTGGGGTTCAACCTGTACGCGCCGATGGAGTGCGAGGTGCTGGAACCCATTACGGCGACGCCGGAAGGGGAGGATCGAGGTCACGCCAAACAGAGCAACAACGCTGACAACGTCGTGTACATTTGCGGTGACGCCACGGACGTTGGGGGGGATCCGACACAGATTCGCTTCGAGACGTTTTTTCAACCATTGACCCCGTCGTCGCGGTGGGAGGTATTCGTTTGGAACGGGGAGTTGCTTCCGCCGGAGCGGGTTCCGGACGACGCGATTCAAACGGGGAACGCGCAGCCTTTGGGAACCGGCTTCGCGCTGGGCGGACCGGCGAAGGCGGCGAACACTAATGTCTTTGTCGTCACGCTTCGTCCCGTGGCAAGTGTCTGTTACATTGTGGTGGCCTATTGCGACGACAACGGAAGTGGTGAGTTCGAGCCGGATGAAGACCCGGACCATCGTTTCATTTACGTGGTCGCGGTGAATTTCACCGGCGGTCAGTTCAAGGATCCCTGCGGCGTGACCATCAACGACAAAGTGGTTCCCAACGAAATGATGCTCTGTCGCGAGGGAGAGAGGAACTTCACGGTCACCGCGGGAACTCGTCACTGCCCGGCAACTGGCGTTGTTCTCGTCGCGTCGGGGCAATCAGACGTGTCGGTGGCGCCTTTCACCGTGGCGCTCGACGGCGCGCCGCACGAAGTCGTCTTTTCTGCGGGGAACCGCGAGACGCCCGAAGACGTGGCGGTCGAATTGCGCTTGGAAGACGCCACCGGCGCGCTGTGTGATCGGTTCTTCGTGCGCGTCCGGAACGTGGAGCAGATCAAGTGGCGCGCGTGGGCCACGCCGGACGTTTTCGACCCCGCTACCGTGACTGAGGAGCAACGGACGGACTTCGAAGCGCTGTTGGAGAACATGCGGCGCGAGGCGCAATGTCGGTTCCATCAGGCGTGCATCAAGATCGACTGGCTTCGGGATGAGGGTGGGAGGATTGTGGTGGGTGGGGCGCATGAACATTTGGAAACCGTCGACGTCTTGCCGGGGCAAGAGGGTGATGACCGGATGCACCTGGTCGACGAGGAGGGTAACCTGGATCGTACGCACATGAACGCCATCATGGACAACAATCCCGGCGCGATGAACGTCCTCGTCGTGACGCAAATCTCGGATCCGTCGAATCCGTTTGTTCTGGCCTTCGCGGAGAACCGGGAAAGGGACAGTTTCGATCATGGTGGGTTCGTTCTTCCCATCGACGTCTTGGATGGAAGACGCGTCGAACTCGCCGCCTTGGGGACGGCGGCTGCGCATGAAGCGGGTCACGTGCTTTCGCTGCGCCATGAAGGGGCATCGGATTACGGCGTAATGTTCTGGCGAAACAGTGGTGACAACCGCTACTTCAGTTTCTCCGAGGCCGACGCGATGCGTGGGCTGGCGCACAATTTCCGGTGAGCACTTGAGAAGAAGGTGGAGTCAATCATGAGCGTTCGCCAGTCTTCATCAATCGCTTTGGTCGTGCTGCTCCTCGTCGGCGTCGTCGACCTGTCGGCTCAAGACACAGGCGCCGCCACGCCAGACAAGGGGGGGGGGGCCGCGCCGC
>JACQVU010000028.1 GCA_016209585.1 Planctomycetota bacterium | reverse complement strand
GATTCCATAGTATTCTACCGGCCAGCGGCGGCCACCGTTTGACCGCTCTCCGGCGAGATCCCCCATGCGGCGACACGTGGTGCTGATCCTGGAACTCCCACCGGCGCGGAACGATGGCGTTCCGAGCGAGCGGGCGCTTCGGGCTGAGACCCTGGCCGCGGCCATCGAGAAGGCGGGACATCGCCTCACGCTGGCCAGCCCCGCCATGCCCGACGCCGGCGGCGACGCGCCGGCCCCGCCAGCCGCGGGCGGCGCGCCCGCGCGCCCCGTCGTCGTGCCGGCGGGAGAACTGTCGGCCTTCGTGCGCGGCGCGGCGCCGGACGTGGTCATCTCGCTGGGCTGGGAGGCGCTGTCGTTCGTGGAAGGCAAAGAGTGGCCGGTGGTGGTGGACCTGTTCGACACCGATCCCTTCGAGGAGACCTGGCGCGAGAACGTGGCGCCGCTGGGCGCGGAACTGGCCGCGCGGCTGGGCGTGCTGGCCCGGGCCGACCTGGTGCTCGCGGGATCGGAGCGCCAACGCGCCTGGGCGCAGGCCTGGATGGCGCTCGCGGGACGCGACCCGCGCGCGGCCCCGGTCGAGGTCGTGCCTCCCCTGGCCATCTTCCCGGCTGGCGAGCGCCGCCCGCCCCGCGCCGTGCAACTGGTGGTCGCGGGGGTCTGGCGGCCGTGGGAAGACCCGCCGCGCCTCCTGCCCGCCCTGGCCCAGGCCGCGGCGGAGCACAAGCGGGTCGGGCTGACCGCCGTCCTGGCCCCGGGCGGAGCGCGCGGCGCGCTTTCCCCGCGCGAGCGCGAGGCCTGGCTGGACGTGGAGTCGCGGCTCTTCAGCCACGAGTGCGTCCGGCGCGGGGTCTTCGCCACGCGGGAGGAGTGGCGCCGCTTCCTGTTCTCCGAGGCCACGGCGGGGATCGATCTGTTCGCGCGGGAGTCAGGCCGGGCCATGGCGCCGTCGCACCGCGCCGTGGAGTACCTGGCGCACGGCGTGCCCGTCGTCGCGCCACCGTGGAGCGACCTGGCGCCGCTGCTGGTCGAGTACGGCGCGGGCTGGCCCGTGGACCCCGACGACCCCGGCTCGCTGCGCCTGCTGGTGCACGACGTGGTGGAGAACGCGGCCATGGCGCGCGACGCCGCCGACCGCGCGCTGGCGCTGGCTCGCGAGCGCTTCGGCGAGGCTGAGGCCGGGCCGCTGCTTCGCTTTCTCGATCGGCCCGCGCTGACCTTCGCCCCGGGCGCGCTCCCCCCGCTGCTGCGCGCGCAGGAAGCCTTGTCCGCCGCCAACGCGCGCCTCACCGGCGAGGTGCGCCGGCTGGACGACGCCGTGGCCGAGGTGCAGCGCGCCTACCAGGAGAAACAGGAAGACTGGCGTTTCACGCGGCTGGAATACGTCGAGAAGAAACGCGAGATGATGGACATGGTGGAGGCCGAGCGGCGCCGGCGCGAGGCCCGGGAGCGCGAGATCGATGGCGCTCGCGCCCAGGTGGAAAAGGAGCGCGCCCGGCTGGACGACGAGCGCCGGACGTTCGAGGAGAGTCGCGCCGCGCTGCTGGCCGAGGTCGCCCGCGCGGCCGCGCCGGCGCCGGCCCCGGCGATCCCCGCCGTGGCCACCGTCACCGTGTCCACCTCCGCGGCCGCCGCGGCCACGCCGGCCTCGGCCGACCTCTCGGCCGCGTTGGAGACCGAGCGCGCCGCCCGGCGCGAGGCCGAGCAGCGGGCCGAGGCGCTGCGGCGCGAACTGGACGCCGTGCAGCGCGACATCTCCGCGGAACTGGATCGCCTGGAGGCCGAGATCGCCGAGAAAGAGCGCGTCCTGGCCGCCGCGCCACCTGTGGGCACGGCCGCGCGCCACGACCGCGTGGAGCCGGCCGCCGGCGGACCACAGCCCCCCGCGGCCCTGCCGGAGGGCGAGCGGCTTCCCCTTCCGTCGCGCGCGGGCCTGGGCGCGGTCGGCGCGCCGGCCGTGAGCGGCGGCGGCGACGCGGGAAGGTGGCGTGAAGAGGCCAACTACTGGCGCGGCGTCGCGCGCGGCATGAAAAGCGACCCCCGGATCGTCCGCCTCAAGCGATGGGAACGCGCATGGACGCGGCTCACTCGCCACCGGCCGGCGCTGCTGGGGCTGGTGCTGGCCAACGTCTGGACGCACGTCGTCTGGAGCGTGAAGGGGTGGTTCACGGGAAGCCGTGGCCGGGGGGCGGAGCCGCCCGCGCCGACGTCGGCGGCCAGCCGCCCGGCGCCGAGGGTGAACTTCAACGAGATCCGCGGCCACGCCGCGCGGTGACTAGGCCAGGCGATGATCTACCTCGACCACGCCGCCTCCACGCCGATGGTTCCGGGCGCGCTGGCGGCGCAGACGCGCGCGGCGCGGGAGGTGTACGGGAACCCCAGTTCGCTCACCACGGCGGGTCGCGCGGCCCGGGAGGCGCTGGAGCGCGCGCGCCGGCAGGTGGCCCGGTCGCTCGCCTGCCTCCCGGAGGAGGTCGTCTTCACCAGCGGCGGCACGGAGAGCAACAACCTGGCGCTGCGCGGCGCGCTCGGCGCTCTGCCCGCGGCACGTCGCCGGTTGGCGGTGTCGGCGGTCGAGCATCCCTCCGTGGCGCGGGTGGCGGCCGCTCTCCGGGACGACGGCACGCCCCTGGTGGTTCTGGCCGTGGACGGCGCCGGGCGGGTGGACTTGGGCGGGGTCGCGCGGGCGCTGGCCGGCGGGGTCGGGCTGGTGTCGGTGATGCATGTGAACAACGAGGTGGGCACGGTGCAGCCGGTGGAGGAGATCGGGCGATTGTGTCGGGCGAGCGGGGCGTTGTTCCACGTGGACGCGGCGCAGTCGGCGGGCAAAATGGAGATCGATCCGCGCGCTCTGCCAGTCGATTTGCTTTCCATGTCGGCGCACAAACTGGGCGGGCCGCGCGGGGTGGGCGCGCTTTTCGTCCGACGGGGGGTAACAATTCGTCCGCCGCTCCTGGGCGGCGGGCAGGAGGGCGGCCTGCGACCGGGAACGGAGAACGTGGCCGGGGCCGCGGCGTTCGGCGAAGCCATGGCGCTCGCGTCCGCCGCGTGGCGCGCCAACCTCGCGGCGGCCACCGCGAGGCGCGACCGGTTCCTCCACGCCGTGCGGGAGGCGGTTCCCGACGCCGTGGTCCACACCCCGGAGACGGGATCGTCGCCCTACATCGTCAATCTCTCCATCCCTGACGCCGGGGGGCAGGCCGCGGTGGCGCTGCTCGACGCGCTCGGGGTCTGCTGTTCGGCCGGCAGCGCCTGCGCCAGCAACTCCGACGCGCCGTCGCCGGTGCTGGCGGCCATGGGCGTGCCGGCCGCGCTGGCGCTCGCCGCGATTCGCTTCTCGTTCGCGCCAACGACGACGGACCAGGAGGTGGACGAGGCCGCGCGTCTTCTCAGCCAGGCCGCCGCCGAACTGCGCGCGATTCCAGCGGCCGCGCGTTGATCTTCGCCGCGCCAGGCGCGCGGCGCCCCAGGAACCGACATGAGCGACCCTTTTCCACTGACGCTGCTCGAAGACGTGGCGCTGGCGCCGTTCGGCGACGGTCAGCCGCACCGCGCCGCCGACGTGGTGTTCACGGCCGGGCGGGAGTTGCTCATCGCCGACGACGTCGGCCACCGGGTGATCATCGTCACGCTCACCGGCGTCACGCGGCTCTCCTGGGG
>JACQVU010000432.1 GCA_016209585.1 Planctomycetota bacterium | reverse complement strand
TTCGGCGGCGTCGCTGGAATCGGTGGCGGTGGCGCGCCGCGTGGCCGGGGCGCGGGAGTTCGAGCGGGAGGACCGCCGCACGGTGGTGCGGGTGACGGCGAACTTCCAGGACAACGCCGGATTTCGGCGCGTCTCGCGGGAGGTAAGCAAGGCGATCGAAGACCTGCAACTGCCCGACGGATACGAGTGGAGCCTGGGGCGCACCTTCTTCCAGATGGACCAGGACATGGGCGAGACCCTCTTCGCCCTGGGGCTGGCCTGCGCCCTGGTCTTCCTGCTGCTGGCGTCGCTGTTCGAGAGTTTCGTCCACCCCGTCACCATTTTCCTCACCGTGCCCTTCTCCCTCCTCGGCGCATGGGGCATCTTCTGGCTGGTGGACAAGAACATGAACATCCTCGGCATGTTCGGGGTGGTCGCCCTGGTCGGCGTGGCGGTGAACAACGGCATCGTCCTGGTGGCCCACGTCAACGACCTGCGCGCCGCCGGCGAACCGCGGGAGGAGGCGCTGGTGCGGGCCTCCATTCACCGGCTGCGGCCGATCCTCATGACCACGCTCACCACGCTGCTGGGCCTCTTGCCGATGGTGGCGCCCTACCTGTTGCCGGAGATGTTCCCGGCCTCCTCGGAACGGGCCAACCTCTGGGCGCCGCTGGGCCTCACCATCCTGGGCGGGCTGCTGGTCTCCACCGTGCTCTCGCTTATCATCCTGCCCTCCATGTACTCCGTGTTCGATTCCGCCGCCGGGGCCTTCCGGCGGGCGGCGCTGTCGGTGGGCGGAGGCATCGGCCGGCTCTGGAACAAGGTGGCGTCGTGAGGCTGGCGCGCTTCTCGCTCGCCCACCCGGTCACGGTCACGGTCTGCGTGGCCGCCATCTGCCTGTTCGGGTGGCTGGGGGTGCGCCGGTTGCCGCTGAACCTGCTGCCGGATTTCAGTTACCCCTCGCTCACCATCCGCACGGAGTTGCCGGGCGCGGCGCCGGGCGAGGTGGAGGAGTTGATCACCCGCCCGGTGGAAGACGCGGTGGGCGTCATTCGCGGCGTCTGGCGGCAGTCGTCGTCGTCGCGCGCCGGGGTCTCGGAGGTCACGGTGGAGTTCAACTGGGGCACGGCCATGGACTTCGCCGTGCAGGACGTGCAAGAGAAACTCGACAACGTCAATTTCCCGAGGGAGGCGGTGGCGCCCGCCGTGTTGCGCTACGACCCGGCCGAGGAGCCAATTCTGCGCTACTCGCTCGCGGGGGGCGGCTCGCTCATGCAACTGCGCCAACTCGCGGACAAGGAGATCAAGGACGGTCTGCAAGCCGGCGTCGAGGGGGTGGCGGCGGTGCGCGTGGAAGGGGGCTACGAAGAGGAGATCCAGGTGCTGCTCTCCGAGAGCGCGGCGGCGGCCCGGCGCCTCTCGCCCGATCAGGTCATCCGGCGGCTGGCCGAGGCCAACGTGGACCTGACGGGCGGGGTGTTGAAGGAAGGCGCGGTGGAGTACCAGGTGATCACCAAGGCGGCCTTCCGCACGGTGGAGGAGATCGGGCGGATCAACCTGGGATCGGTGGGCGACGCCGCCGTGCACCTGGACGACGTGGCCGTGGTGCGGCGGGGCGCGAAAGACCGCAAGGTGATCACGCGCCTGAACGGCCACGAGAGCGTGGAGATATCGGTGTTCAAGGCCGCCGAGAAGAACACCGTGGCGGTGGCGGAGGAGGTCGAGAAAAAGGCGGAGGAGGTGCGTGGCCTGGTCGCCGGGCGGCTGCCGGGGGCGTCGTTCGTGCTGGTGTACGACGGCGCGCGCTTCATCCGGCAGGCGGTGGGCGAGGTGACCGGCGCGGCCACCATCGGGGGCCTGCTGGCGGTGGCCATTCTCTATCTCTTTTTGAAACGGGTGCGCTCCACGGTGGCCATTGCCTTCACCATTCCCATCTCGGTGATGGCCACCTTCTTCCTGATGTACGTGACCAAGGTGTCAATGAACATCATGTCGCTGGGCGGCCTGGCGCTGGGCATCGGCATGCTGGTCGACAACTCCATCGTGGTCATCGAAGCCATTGATCGGCGCATCGCCGTGGGCGAACCGCTGGCGGAGGCGGCGGTGCGCGGCACGGGTGTGGTGGGCACGGCGATCACCGGCTCCACGCTCACCACGCTGTGCGTCTTCGTGCCCATCATCTTCGTCACCGGCGTCGCCGGGCAACTTTTCGCCGACCAGGCGCTCACCGTCACCTACTCCCTGGCGGCCTCGCTGCTGGTGGCGGTCACGCTGATCCCGCTGGCCATGGCTTGGCGCCCGCGGGAGGCGTCGGCCACGCCGGCGCCGGCGTTTCCGGTTCCCCACGCGCCGGCTCCCTCTTCCGCGGCCGCGGCCGCGGACGGTGTGCCCAACATGCCGCGGGGCTTCATTCTGTTGCGGCCGGCGCTGCGGGCCTTCGACATCCTGCTGGACTCCGTGACGCGCGGCTACCCCCGGGCCGTCGGGTGGGCGCTGTGCCACCGGGGCCGGGTGGTGCTCGTCTCGCTGCTGCTGTTGGCGGTCTCGGTCATGTACAGTCTGTCTCTGGGCCGGGAGTTGATCCCCGAAATGAGCCAGGGAGAGTTCTTCGTCACCGTCCGCCTCCCGAACGGCGCGCCGCTGGTCGCCACTGACGGCGTGGTGCGGGAAATGGAGGCCGCCATCGAGGCCGAGCGCGCCCGCCATCCCGTGGAGCGGGTGGCGGCGCTGGTCGGCACCACCGCCTCCACCGGCGGGGTGCGGGAGGAGCGCGAGAACCTGGGCCAGATTCAGGTGACGCTCGGCGCCGGTCAGGTGGGGGCCGCCGAGGACGAGGCCGTGGCCGCCCTCCGCGCGCGCTTCGCCGAGATCCCCGGCATGGAGCCGGCGCGCTTTTCGCGCCCGGCGCTCTTCTCGCTGCGCACCCCCATTGAGGTGGAGATCGCCGGCCACGACCTCGCGCGCCTGCGCGACTACTCCGCCCGCCTGACCGAGGCCATGGCCGCCATTCCCGGGCTCACCGATATCCGCTCCTCCGCGGAGGGCGGCAGCCCGGAACTGCACGTGGTCATCGATCGGGAGAAACTGGCCGCCAAGGGGCTGGCCTACCCGTTGGTGGCGGCGGCGCTGCGCGACAAGGTGGCCGGCTCCGTGGCCACCCAGTTCAACCGCGGCGACCGCAAGATCGACGTTCGCGTCCGTCTGCGCGAAGATGACCGCCGCGAGCCGGCCCAACTCGGCGGCCTCATCGTCGGCGCCGGCGGCGACGCGCCCATTCCCCTCGCGGCCGTGGCCACCATCACCGAAGAGATCGGCCCCGCCGAAATCCGCCGGGCCGGGGGCGAGCGCGTGGCCGTCGTTTCCACCAACGTGGTGGGGCGCGATCTGGCCGCCGCCGCCGCCGACCTCGAGGCCCTGGTCGCCGACATGGCCCCGCCCCGCGAACTGGCGGTGGCCGTGGGCGGCCAGAACCGCGAGATGCGCGAGTCGTTCGATTCGCTCATCTTCGCCCTGTCGCTCGCCGCCTTCTTCGTCTACCTCGTCATGGCCTCGCAGTTCGAATCGCTCCTCCAGCCGCTCATCATCATGTTCAGCATCCCCTTCTCCGTGGTCGGCGTGGCAGCCGGCCTGGCCATCGCCGGGCAGAGCGTCAGCGTGGTGGTCCTCATCGGGTGCATCATCCTCGCCGGCATCGTGGTCAACAACGCCATCGTGCTGCTCGACGCCGTCAACCGCCTGCGCGCCGAGAACGGCCTGCCGGTGGACGAGGCGCTCATCGAGGCCGGCCGCATCCGCCTGCGCCCCATCCTCATGACCACCTCCACCACCGTTCTCGGCCTGCTGCCGCTGGCCTTCGGATCCGGCGAGGGGGCCGAGGTGCGCCGCCCCATGGCCGTGGCCGTCATCGGCGGGCTGACCTCCTCCACCATCCTCACGCTGATCGTCGTGCCGGTCCTCTACTCCCTGCTCCTTCGCGGCCGCACCCATGCCCCGACCCCCGACCCCAGAACCCCGCCCCCGCATGGAGGTGACCCATGCGCGA
>JACQVU010000027.1 GCA_016209585.1 Planctomycetota bacterium | reverse complement strand
TCCCCAACGCCCCCAAAAAAAACAGGCTCGCCGCCTGACGCCAGGCGGCCGCAGGCTCGCCCGTCCCCAGGGGAGGGGGTGAACGGTTACCTTTTTCGAGCGCGTCCAGCCGGGCCTGGATCGCGCCGGCAGAAGGATGATTGGGATTGGCGCTCAGAAACGCACGTGCTTTCGAGACCTTGGTCCAACCGAACGTCCCCGCCAGCAGCGATGCGGCGTCGTTTTCGCTTTTCTTCAACGCGGCCACCAGGATGGCTGCGTCGCCGGCCCATTCGTGGTTCGGCCATTGTTCCAGGAAAGCCTCACCGGCCTCGATTCGCTCCGCGGGAGATCGCGCCACGTCGCGCAGCGTGGACATGGCGTCGTCACGGTGGGCGACACAGAGGCTCACTTTCGCGCGCACGGACGCCGCCCTCTCATCATCGGGGAAGAGCGACAGGAACCGCTCCCCCGCCGCGACGGTTTGCTCTTCAGTTTCAGCCTTCTCGTAGTTGAGCAGCACCATCCGGCGAAGTTCCGCGGCACGTCGCGCCGCATCTTCCGGCCACTTCTTCCACGGCGCGGAGTCCCACATGCCGAGCGTGGCGGGGTGAGACTTGTGAGTGGCGAAGAGGTCGGCGGCCTGTTGGGCCAGGGGTTCCAGCCGGCGCCACTTGGCCACCTTCTGGTCGAACGTTTCCTCGGGCATGGTGACGGCGGCATCGTGCTCTTCGCGCAATCGAACCCACCGCGCGCCGACGTCGGTGTCGGCGGCGGGAGCGGCGCCAACGCCCGAGGGCGCGGCGGCGGGTTTGAGGCGGGTCTCCGCGGTGGTCAGATCGGCGAGGAAATCGGCGATGGAGAAATAGCGCGCCTCGGGCCGATCTTCGACGCACTTGAGCACGACCGCGTCGAACCCCTTGGGCAGGCGGCCGGGGCGAATGGCGTGGGGCGATTCGCCGGTGAGCAGCGCGTACATGGTCGCGCCGAGGGAGTAGATGTCGGCGCGGTGGTCGACGCGGCGCGCGTCTTTCCACTGTTCGGGCGCGGCGTAGTCCATGGTGCCCATGCCCACGCCCGTGACGGACAGGTCAGCCGCCGGGCCGAACCGCGCCAGGCCGAAGTCGAGCACCTTGACCGCGCCGTCGCGCGCGAGCATCACGTTGCCGGGCTTGATGTCGCGGTGGACGACCTTACGCTTGTGCGCGTACTCCAGCGCCGCGGCCACGCCCCGGATCACGGGCAGCGCGTCGCCCGGCGGCATGGGGCCTTTCTCGCGCACGATGTCGGCCAGCGCGCGGCCGTCGACCAGTTCCATGACGATGAAGTAGCCCCGGGCGTCCTTGCCCACGTCGTACACCGTGACGATATTCGGGTGGTTGAGCGCGGCGATGGCGCGGGCTTCCCGCAGGAACCGTTCGATCCCCTGCGCCGACGCCGCGTCGCCGCGCAGAAGGCGCTTGATGGCGACTTCCCGGCTCAGGCGACGGTCGCGCGCGCGATAGACCGCGCCCATGCCGCCCCGGCCGATCTCCTCGATCATTTCGTAGCGGTCGATCTCGCCCGCGATGGCGCGAGCCGAGGTGTCGCGCTTCTTCGTCGGCGCCGAGTCTTCGATCACCGTCTTCTCGGCCGACAGCGTGGCGTCGCCCGAAGGCGCCGGCTCCGGCCCGTCGCCCGCCCCGCGCCCCTCGAAACCACCACGCGGCGGGACCGTTTCCCCGTCCGACAACGTGGCCGGCGAACGAGCGGCGACGGCCGCTTCGTACAGAAGGTCGGAAACGCTCGGGAGGTCCGCGCCGCACGCGGGGCAGACCGCCGCGTCATCGGCGCACGGTGTATGACACGATCGGCAGACACTCATCGCGCGGAGATTAACAAATCGACGCCGGGCGTTCCATACGATTCGGCGCGTCGCCGGCGCGAGCGAAGGACCGGCGAACAGGAACCCGGACTTGAGCGACGGGGCGGGTCGGGTCGCGGGCGGGTCGCTCGCGGCCGCGCCGGCCCGGTCGCTGACGCTCCCGGCTCTTGGCGGCGGAACAGGAACCCGGACTTGAGCGACGGGGCGGGTCGAGTCGCGCGGCGAGTCCCTCGCGGCCGCGCCGGCCCGGTCGCTGACGCTCCCGGCTCCTGGCGCGTCGGCCGGCGGCTACTTCTTCTTCTCCCACTCTTTCGACTTGTGGCAGGCCTTGGCGCACTGGAGCGTGTCGGGGTTGAATATCCGCGCGGTCGGCCACTTGTGCATCACCACGTCTCGACTCTTGTTGTCGTGGCGCTCCTTGTAGCGGAAGTACTCGTCCACCGAGGCGGAATGGCACACCACGCACCGGAAGTGGTTGGAGACCACGTGCTTGAGGTGTTTGCCCGACTGCTGCGGCCAGCGGTGTTCGGGGGTGTCATGACACTCCTTGCAGACCGCGGCCAGCAGGGCGACCTCATCGGCGGGGTCGGCGAAGTCGGAGCGGTTGCCGGCCTCGTCCACGGCGACGACGAACCAGTAGTTCTGGAAGAACTTGGGGCCGACCGGGAACTCGCCGTCATGGTTCGATGTTCCATCGGGAAACGAGACCCGCAGTTTCTCGACCGTTCCCGGCGCGCCCGGCTTGATCTCGCACGGGAACTGGCTGAACTTCGAGGGATCGCCGCGCGCCAGTTCCGCCGCCTGCCGGGCGGTGAGTTTGCGCGCCTTGTCGGTGACCGACGAAGTGAAGTAGTAGACCTCATACTTCGCGGCGCGGCCGGTGGGGCCGTCGTCGGCGGGGGCGGACCAGGTAAGCGTCATGTATGGCCCCTGGGCTTCCTTGGGGTCCGCGAACCGCAGGTCGGCGACCTTGGCCGGCGCCGCCGTGTCGGGCGGCGGATGGCCGAACGATTCCCGCGCCGCCCACGAAGCCAGGACGGCGACCAGCAGCAGCGTGGCGGCGACGGGCGTCACGAGGCGCATGCGGTCAACCTCCGGCGCCGGCGATCTTCTTCCAGTTCAAGATCACTTTGCCGAGTTCCTTCTTCCCTTCGCCGTTCTCCGGCCGGAAGCAGTGCTCCTCCTGCCGTTCGTACCCTTCGGGGCCTTGGAACCGGGCGCGGTGCCAGAGCCAGAGGATGTCGCAGGTGATCTGCGAGGCCGCCTGCAGGTTCCCCTCGGTGGGTTTTTCGTACATCGCGATGAGTTCGTTGACCAGCGCCGGCGTGGCCCGCGCCGCGCCAACGGCGTCGAAGTCTTCCTTCTTCCAGCGCCGTTTCTTGCGCGCCTCCTCGATCTTCGGGCGCGCCTTCTCCATATCCATCGGGTTCACCTTGAGCGGCGCGCGGACCTCGGCCTCCCCGGGGTCCGCCGGCTCCGGGTCGGGCTTGCCCGGCGCGCCGCCCGCGGGGTCGATCACCGCGCCCCCGGCCGGCTGGCCGCCGATCACCGCCCCGGCCGATCCGGCCGCGCCGCCGGGAGAGCTCGCCGCCGGGGCCGCGGCTTGACCCGCCGCCCCCGCGCCCGCCTGGGGCGCCGCGCCGGCCGCGGGACCCGCGCCCGGCTGATCGAACAGCGCCCGTTTCGAGTTCTGGCTGTTCTTCTCGTAGTACTCCGCGAAGGGCTTGCGATCCACGTGGAGGAGTTCGTACTTGCCGCGGTAGAGTTCCGCCCGGACGAAGAGACGGTCAACCTCCACCTCTTTCTCGTCGCGGACGCGCGCCAGCACGTGCCCCTTGTAGCCGTCGGCGGCGTCGTACTTGCTCTCGTAGACCGCGATCTCGAACGCGTTGCGAAGCGTTTCCAGAAAGTCGGCGTTAGAAAGAGCCGCCCGCCGCGCCGCCTTCCAACCGGCTTCGCTGTTGGCGCCGGCGGCGTACCAGCCCTGGTAGAACTTCAACGCGTTCAGGCTGTAACGCGCCTCAATGGCGTCCATGTTGCCGGCGCGCAGGTCCTTGATCACCTCGAACGCGAACTCGTCAAGTTTCTGGTGCGCCTCGGGCAACGTTTTGAGCAGCGCCACGTTGCCATCGAACTTGCCGTAGTTCTCCTGCGCGAGTTCACGTTTCGTCTTCTGCGGCGCGGCGTTCGTCTCCACGCCGGACCCGTATTTCGGCGGGGGAGCGCCGCCACCCACCATCTGATTGATGACGAAGATCACCAGCAGGAGCGCCACGACGCCGCCGCCGACCACGGCCAGGGCCTTGCCCAGGTGCGGCTCCTTCTCATCGACGTACTCGTCTTCCGGCGGCTCATCCGAGCGCCGCCCGGCGCCGCCCGGCCCGCGTGGCCGGGAACGTCCGGAATCCCGCCCGCCGGCGCGACGCGACGAATCCCGCGCGCCGCGGCCGCGATCGCCGGAGTATGGTCGAGCCATGTTCCTAAACCCTCTTCCCGTCACAACCTCGCGGCGAACCACCGCCACCGGAAGTATAGAGAAACGGCGGCCTGAAGGGAACCCGATGAGCCGGCGCATGTCCGATATCGCGCCGCCCGCGGCGTGCGAGAGCCGCAGGCGGAGGGGCGAGGGGCGCGGCGGCG
>JACQVU010000428.1 GCA_016209585.1 Planctomycetota bacterium | reverse complement strand
CGTTCGTGACGAAGGGGCGGTACGTGGTGGGGTTCAACGGCTCCTCGTTCAACACCAACGCCTATCACTGCGTGGCGGCCGACTTCAACGGCGACCTCTGGCTCGACGTGGCGGCCATCGCGGCGGCGGCGTTCGACGTGACCATTCTCTACAACCTGGGGAACGGTTCGTTCCAGGCCGGCACCAACTACCTGACCATGAGCCAGACCGGGTACAACAGCGGGGCGTTCACCCCGTTCGACATGGAGTTGGGCGACGCGAACGGCGACCAGAAACCCGACGTGTACGTGCTGAACACGACGCAGAACCACGACTACAGCGAGGTCGTCGGCGTGCTCACCAACACCGGTAACGGGCTGCTCAACCCGGCGGTGATGTCGGATCCGGGCATCGCGTGGCAGGCCTCCATCGGCGTCGGCGACTGGAACGGCGACACCAAAGACGACTGCATCATCGGCCAGTTGCCCTCGGCCTCCGACAAGCTCGTGCAGCCGATGGTGTCAGACGGGACGACCGGGAAAATGACGCTCTACGGCCCCGGGCTGTATATCCCCGACCTTCCCAACGGCGCGGGCGGCAGCGGCGGGTTCAGTGGCACGCAGATCTTCAACTGCCTCTTCAACCCGTCGGCGTGCATCTCGCAGATGTTGGCGTCGGCGTTCGGCGCCTCCACCAACGACATGGGGGTCTTCGACTTCGCCTCCGGCGACTACGACGCCGACGGTGACGAAGACGTGGCCGCGCCGATGGCCCCCGGCTCGCCGAACGGCAACGACGGCGCGGTGGGGATCTTCGTGAACAACGGCAACACCTCGTTCGAAGCGCCGAAGAACAAGTCCTACATGACGGCGGTCGGCGCCAACCCGTTCGGCATCGTCTCCGGGTTCGTCAAGAAGAGCGGCCGCAACACCTGGGGCCGGTCGCTTGACCTCAACGCCGATGGCCAGCCGGACATCGCGGTGTCGGCCAACCTCGCCAAGGCGGTGTCGGTTTGCGTCCGCGACACCACCCAGGCCATGACGGCCAGCGGCAACTACAAGCGCACCGACTACCCGGTGGGCATCGAGTGCTGGTTCATCGCTGGCGGCGACTTCAACAACGACGGCAAGTACGACATCGCCACTTCCGAGCGTGTGTCCTCCACGTCGGCCGGTGGGCCGGGCATCGCCGTGGTGATGGGCAACTGACCGGCGCCTCGCCGCTTCCGTACGTCGCCTTCGCGGGGGAGCAACCGTGCTCCCCCGCGTTTTTTTTGGGTGTGCCTCTCAATCGCTGACCGGCGCCCGCCGCCCACCCGGCGGGCGCAGATTGATCCTGTACGCGCTCCGTGTCTCCGTGTCTCCGTGGTGAACGCCAGCGGGCCTGGTCGCGAAAGTGATCTCCCCGGCGCCTCCGCCCGGCCGCTCTCCTTGACAGTTGCCGCGCCGGCTGCAAGAATCTCATCACCCTCGGCGTTTCTTCCCGCGCCGGCCATCCCGGGTCGGCGGCGGCGGAGCCAGCATCCCGGACCGTGAGGAGAGCCGCATGTGCGCGAAGGCACTGGACGTGGGCACCTGTTTCATCGTGGGCGCCGAGTTGAAGGAGGGGAAGGAGGTCTTCAAGTCGGAGCGCGACGCCTTCTTCGTGATGCCCAACAAAGACTTCGCGGAGGAGATGCTGACCAACGCCGGCGCCTTCTACGTCGTCAAGGGCGATCAACTGTACGTGGTGGGCGAGGACGCGCTGAAGTTCTCGCAGGTCACGGGCAACACCGAGTCCTACCGTCGGCCGATGGCGAAAGGGGTGCTGAACCCGACGGAGGAAGACGCCGTCTCGATGATCAAGGTGATGATCGAGGGGGTCATCGGCAAGGCGGCCTATCCGGGCGAGGTCTGCGCCGTCACCATTCCGGCCAACCCGGTCGACGCCTCGTTCAACATCACCTACCACGAGATGGTGATCTGCAAGTTTCTCCGCGACCTGGGCTACGAGCCGAAGGCGATCAACGAGGCGCTGGGCATCGTGTTCTCCGAGAACCCCACCGTCTCCTCGAAGGGGGAAGTGCTGCCCTTCACGGGCATCGGGGTCTCGTTCGGCGCCGGCATGGTCAACCTGGTGGCGGCGTGGCGCGCGCAGCAGTTGCTGGCCTTCTCGGCCGGGCGCTCGGGAGACTGGATCGACGCCGAGGTGGCGCGGGTGCGCAACATGCCCGTCTCCCACGTCATCCATGTGAAGGAGCGCGAACTGGACCTCACCACCATCGACGACACCGACCAGACCCAGGTGGCGCTGGACATCTACTACGAAGACCTCATCCGCTACGTGCTGGACCATTTCAAGAAAGAGTTCAAGCGTACCAGCGCCAGCATCAAGGAGCCGGTGGAAATCTGCATCGGCGGGGGAACGGCCTCGGTGCCGGGGTTCGTGCAGAAGTTCGAGAAGGTGCTCTCCCGCACCCCCTTCCCGTTCGACGTGAAGAACGTCCGCCTGGCCAAGGACCCGCTCAAGTGCGTGACGGCCGGCGCGCTGATCGCGGCCATTTCCGAGGAGAAGAAACGCAAGCGCAAGGGTGGCGCGGCGGCGAAGTAGGAAGGGGGTGGTCGGTTGGGAGAGCCGTCCCTTGGCGGCTCGTGTTCGATGTTCTCGAACCCCAGCCGGCTTTTTCCCCCACAGTATGTACCTTCTCTATGTTGCCGGTGTGACCTACACCTTCAATCAGGACCGTCTGGTCATAGCGGCGGCGCTGGTCATCGGCGCGCTGTTCGTCGCCTTTCTGGCGGCGCGTCGCGCCTGGAACGCGCCCCGCGGCGCGCGCCTGCTGCTCTTCCTGACGCTGCGCGCTGGCGCGGGGTTGTGCCTGCTGGCCTTCCTGATCAAGCCCGCCGCGCTGGGCGAACGTGAGTGGCGCCCGCGGCGCGCGACCGCCCTGCTGCTGGACGTGTCCGAGAGCATGCTGATCCGCGACGGCCCGGCCGACGGCTCGGGACAACGCGCCCCCCGGCGCGCGGCGCTCGACGCGCTGCTCCGCGGCCGGCGTGACTTGGCGGAGATCGCCGCCGAATCGGACCTTCTCTTCCTCCGTTTCGCCGCCGGGGTCGAGATGCTGGCCGGCTCGCCGTCTGCGGCCGGGGAGATTTTCCCCGCGCGCGGCGCGCCGTTCGGCGCCGCGACCCAGCCCGCGGCCGCGCTGCGCCTCTTGCTGGCCGGCCGGCGACCGCACGACCTGGACGCCGTGATCCTGGTGAGCGACGGCCGCGAGAGTCAGCCCGGCGCGTGGGAGCGCGACTACCGCCGCCTGGCCGGCGCGGGCGGGCCGCCCGTCATCGCGCTGGCCGTGGGGAGGCCGGGCATGCCTCCCCCGCTGGCGGACCTTCGGGCCACGGGGCTGTCCGCGCCCCATGTCGCCTTCACTGGCGAGGAGGCGCGGATCACCGCCCGCTTCGCGACCACTGGCGAGGGGGCGGCGCGCGTGACCCTCGTGGCGCGAACCGGGAGCGACGAGACCCCCATCGGCGCCGCCCGCTGGGAGATGTCGTCGGGGGGCGAGCAGACCGGCTCCCACGGGATTATGTTCGGCGCGCCGGGGCTGTATCGCGTGGGGCTGGCCGCGCGGCTCCCGCCGGGGATGAGCGACGTGACACCCGACAACAACGGCGCGCAGACGTTCATTCGCGTGCGCGAGGGCAAGGTGCGGGTGGCGGTGGTCGCGGGCCGCGCCGGGCCGGAGGAAGCCTTCTTCGCACGCGAACTGCGCCGCATGCCAGAGGCGCGCGTCGAAGTGTTCGATCTCGCCCTCGCCCAGAACAGCCCCCGGCTTCCGGCGACGCGCGCCGACTGGGCGCGGTTCGACGTCGTGGCCCTGGGCGATCTGGGTGACCACGCCATGACCAGCGTGCAGCGTCGCGCGCTGCTCCAGGCCGCGGGCGACCGGCCGCTGGGCTTGCTCTTCCTTCCGGGCCGCCTCCTGGCGGCTCCCTCGGCCAGCGTGGAGCCGGACCTGCGCGCGCTGTTGCCCCACCAACCCGCCTCCGGCGCCGGTCCGCTCGCCGGGGAATTCGATCCCTTGCCGGCGGGCGAAAACGGCGGCGCCGCCACCGGCGACCCCGCGGCCGGGCGCCATCCGGTGGCGCGGGCGCTGTCGGCGCTCCCGGCCGTGAGCGCCGGCGCCGGCGCCGGCGCCGGCGAAGACGGAGCGCGCGCCGCCCTGCCCCCGCTCTCCGCGCGATGGGAAGCGCGCGACCTCCCAGCCTCCTCCACGCCGGTGCTGGTCGATCGGCGCGGCGCGCCGCTGGCCGTGGCTGGGCGAACCTCTGGTGGCGGGCGCACGCTCTCGCTGCCGGGTGTGGGCTGGTGGCGCTGGGGGGTCTTCTCGGCGGAGTCCGCGCGGGTCGCT
The DNA here is from genome assembly GCA_016209585.1 of Planctomycetota bacterium. Lineage (GTDB taxonomy): Bacteria > Planctomycetota > UBA8742 > JACQVU01 > JACQVU01 > JACQVU01. The sequence continues at coordinate 1,450 of JACQVU010000428.1, read as the reverse complement.
TCCGCCTTCGTGCGGGGCGCGTCGCTCTGGCTGGCCGGCCGGGACGCCGTTGAAGGAAAGTCCGCCTGGGTGGACCCCGAGACGTTCCGCGCGCCGGTGGGCCAACCGCTGACGATCCTGGCCGGCGAACCGTCGGCCGCGGCGCGCGGCGCGGAGACCGTTCCCATCGCGGTGCGCGCGCCGGACGGTTCGGGCGTGACCTTGGCCGCCGGCTACGACGCCGCGCGCGGCTGCTTCCGCGCGGAGTTCACGCCCGCGCTTCCCGGCGAACACCTCATCACGCTGGAGCCGGCCGGCGCGGAGCCGCCCGCGAACCCGGCGCGCAGCGCGTTCATGGCCTTCAGCGACGGCCTCGAACTCGCCGCCCCGACGGCGGATCACGCCGCCCTCGCGCGCATCGCCGCCGAGAGTGGCGGGCGGTTCGTCGACGCGGCGCTGCCCTTCGATCTGGCCGAAACCTGGCGCGCGTGCCGGCGCACGGCACGCGAGTCCACCACGGCTGAAACGCCGCTCTGGAACCGCTGGTGGCTGGCCGCACTGTTCGCGGCGTTTCTCGGCGCGGAATGGACGCTCCGCCGGGCGTGGGGTCACCGGTAGCAACCCGGCGGCTATTCCTTCAACACGAGGTCAATACAGAGCACCGCCGCGAGGATGAGTTGGCGCACGGGGTTGCCAGCGGGAACGACGTTGGAGATTTCGAGGACGTAGTTGTCGGCGGAGGTGAAGAGCTCCTTGCCGAGACCGGCCCATTTCTTCGTGACGTGGGCGAACTCCTGGTCGCCCTTGACGAAGCGGAAGTCCCAGCCGGTCCACTTGCCCTTCAGTTCGCACAGGGGTTGATCGTCGGCGTCCAGCACGGAAAAGGCGCCGCCGATGGAGAAGAACTTCTGCTTGAAGCGGCCGACGACCTGGTCGGTCTCGTCGAGCACGTCCACTTTCGAGAGGAAGATACTGACGCCGCGCTTCACGCGCACCACCTGGTCGCCAGCCGGCGTGCGCACCACGGAGTTGAAGGGCGTCATGCGTTTGTATTTGGTGAAGCGGAGCGCCTTGGTGATGAAACCGAGTTTCTCTTCCCGGCATTCGAGGAGCGTGTTGCCGGTCTCGGGGTCCAGGATGTCGTAGTTGTTCGCGGCCTTGAACAGCCCGACGTGTTCGCGGATGAAATAGAGATTGTGGTTGAGGACGGCGTGCATGGGTTCTCCGGGCGATGAGCGCGGGGCGAGGAACAAACGCGACGTTGACGGGGAGTATAACCGCGGCGCGGGGAAGATGTCGAGGGCCGGCCGAACGGTGGCGGTGCCCTCTCGGCTCCGGCCCACGAAACACTGACAACTGCGAATCGTGGCCGCGTTTTTGCTGAGCCGGTTGCGCTGTCAGCCGCGTCAGCGGGGTGTTCGATGACCCGGGCGGGGCGGATCGCGCGGAACCGGCGCCGGGAGGGCCTGTT
>JACQVU010000427.1 GCA_016209585.1 Planctomycetota bacterium | reverse complement strand
CTCGACCTTGAGGAAGGGCGCGCCGAGGAGCATGGCCAGCCGCCGGGCGATCTCGGTCTTGCCCACGCCGGTGGGGCCGATCATCAGAATGTTTTTCGGATGCACCTCGCGGCGCTCTTCCGGCGGCAGTTGCGAGCGCCGCCAGCGGTTGCGGATGGCCACGGCCACGGCCCGCTTGGCCTGCTCCTGGCCGACGATGTAGCGGTCGAGGGCCTCGACCACCTGGCGTGGGGTGAGGGCGTTCATCAGAGCCTGCTTCAGTGGACCATTCAGGCTGCCAGCCCGTCGACAAAATCCTGTCGGGCGAAAAACGGCTGCGAACTCCGAAATCAGTTGTCAGCGACCAGTTGTCAGTTGTCAGGCAAGGGACGCTCAGGTGGCTGACGACTGAAAACGGCGCCAGGACCCTCGCAGCCGCTCGCCGACCAAATGACCTATTGAGATAGGTTCTTACAGAGAAGCGCGGCGACATGACCCCGTCGCTTCCGTTCGGGCGTGACGAGTATCTTCCGCTCGCGGAAGCCAGAGCGACGACATGTCACCTCCGCTGGAAGATACCCGCCGCCCCCGCGCTCTTCCTCACGACGCCGCGGCGGGCGCTTGAGCGGAACGATGACGCAGAATGCTTACCGCCTCCACCGCCAGCACGACACCGCACAAAACAACTATAAGCCAATGGTCGCGAAACGCGGCGCGCCATTCCCCCGCGCTGAAGAGGGGAGCGCCAGCGACGCCCGACTGCCCGCTTCCATCCGCTTCCTCCCGCGAGGCCGTGAAAAGCGCCAGAGAGACCATCGCGAGCGACGCCGCGAGCAACACGCCCCCGAAGGCGAGAGCCAGATTCCTCCCGAGAGCGCCCGGGCCGGCCTTCTCGGCGCGCGCATGCGGCGCCACGTAGTTCGCCCCGGCCGCGAGCATCGCGTCGACCCGCTCGGCGCGCGGCCCGACGAAATCCGGCCGGCGCGTGAATACCGGCCCGGGCGCGTGGTCCAGGTTCACCATGTTCTGCGCGCGGTAATACAGCAGCCACCACGCCGCGCGGGTGACGGCCCACAGCAGGAAACAGCCGTACGCCGCCGCCACCGTGACCTGCGTGACGGCGCTGTAGTTCGACAGGCGAAGAATTTCAAGCAGATCGTCCATGGTCAAGCCTCCGCAGCTCATGCCGTTTTCACTCGCCCGAATCCAGCCGAACAACCTCGATGCGCCGCCCGCGTTTCTGAAACCGCGTGCGCCACGCCATGACGTCCCGGCCCTCGCCACCTTCGAACGGCGACAGCACGTCGCCGTCGTGAAGCCGCGCCTCGGCCCCGGAGGCGATGGGAAGACCGTTGACGCTCAGGCCTGCGGCCCCGCGCGCTTCGACGATCACGCGACCGTCACGAACCACGAGGGCGAAGTGCCTCCGCGAGAGCCGGCGCGTGAGGTCGTCCCTGCCCGGCGCGCGCAACGCCACGTCCACGTCACCGTCCGCCTCCGGTCGGGCGCGACCGAACACCACGGCGGGCCGCCCGATGAACCCGAGCGCCCCGCGGCCGGTGAACACCGCGACGGGAACTTCCACCGTCGTCAGGCGATCGGCGTACGATTTGTCCGCGTAGCCGCGCGCTTCTTCCTCGGCTTGCATGTCGCGCTGCACGCGAAGGTCCGCCGTGTCCTGCTGTTCGTCGGCGCGCTCGGCGTCGCCATAGTCCGGCGCCGAGACCGTGATTCCCGCCGCGCCCGACAACGACACGTTCTGAAGCACGACCCGCGCCGCCTTCGCCTCTCGAACCCGGCGCACAACGCCCTCCGCGATGAAAAAATGCTCGCTCCCGCCCGGCGGCCGCGCGGAAAAGCGCGCCGCCAGCGCGTGCGGGCCGGCGACCCGGGGTTCAAGCCCGTCCGCCGTCATTTCGCCGAATTCGCCGGACGCGAGACGAAGTTGCTGCGACCACGGCCGAAAATCGCTCCACCCCGTGAACCGATACGACAGCCGTCCGACCGCCAGCGCGGCGTCGCCGGCGTTGACGAAACGCACGTTCGCCATCCCGTGTTCGCCGACGCGTTCCGCGCCATCGATCACCACGGAAACCGAAACGCTCGCGCACCGGCCGCAGAACCCATCCGCGCCGCACAACCGCCCGCACCCCGGCGTCGCGCACCTGATGAGCGGCGTCGAACACGACGGACAGTACGTGAAACCCGCGTCGCTCGACGCGGCGCGACAGCATTCACCGTGACGCGGGTCGCCGGATGCCATGTTCACCCACGGGAACCGGACCACGGATTGCTCACGCCAACTTCGCGGCGCAGTACGGGCACGCCCGCCACGCGGGGCTGGTCTCCCTGCCGCACCCCGGACACTTCGCGCCGCCGCGCGCGGCTGACGCCGCCACCTGCGCCATCTGGTCGCCGAAGCGCGCGGCCTGCTCCTGCATCCGCTCGGCCCCTTTCTCCGCCGCCCGCGCGCCCTCTTTGGCCGCCACCGCTTCCGCCTTGAACTTCTCGGCCAACGCCGCGGACGCGCTCGCCGACTTCGCCGCGGACAGCGCGAGAATCCGGTCGGCGCTCAGGTCTTTCAATCCCGTCGCGCGGTCCGCTTCGACGGCTGCCGCGGCGCGTTCGCGCTCGGTGTCGTCCTGCCGTTTCATTTCGAGATGCGCCTGACGGTCTTGCCGCTCGATCTCTTTCACCCGCGCCAGTTCCGAAAGGCGCTGCTCCGCGCCGAGGCGCTGAATCTCCAGGTCCAGTTTCGCCATTTCCACGCCGACCCGTTTCCGCTCCACCTCCCCGGTCGCCGCCGCCATCTGGCGCTGAAGTTCGGCCTGGTGCAGGCGCGTCTGGCGTTCGATGTCGCGCGAGTCTTCCAGTTCCCGGTCGAGGCGCAGAACCTCGTGCTGATCGCGCGTGGCCGCCTGCCGATCGCGCGCCTCGGCCTGGGCCAACGCGCGGCTCCGCTCGAGGTCGCGCACGGCGGCCCCCACCTGGTCTTCCTCGGTGGCCGCCCAGTTCACCGTGGCTGAGCGGACGAAGAACCCCAGGTCGCCGAAGAAACGCTCCACCACGCGGAACACCTCGGCCTGGACCTTGTCCTGCAAAGCAACGTTGGCCCGCAGTTCTTTCGCGTCGTGCTCCGCGATGAGGGGCAAAAGAACCCGGGCCACCACCTCGTCGCGCACCTGTTCCGCCAGGAAGCCGGCGAAGAGCACGTTCGCCCCGCGCATGACCCCCAGCAGGTTGTGCACCCGGTCGAAGTTCACCTGCAACGTCAGTTTGAGCGTCCCCGTGACCCGCTCGCGATCCCGTGACAACACCATCTCCGCCGCCCCGCCGCCCGAAGCGCCCGCGCCGAACGGGATCAGGGTCGGGAAGGGAGAGAGGTTGACGATCAAGAGGCGATAGGAGTGCTCCACGCCGAACAGCGACTTCACCCACGCCCAGACGCCGCCCGCCGCCAGTTTCTTCTGGTGGTAGGTGTCGACGATGCGCCCGTCGCGAATCACCACCGCCGCCTCGTCCGGCCCGATGGAGATGCGCCTCTGGAAAAAGCCCGACACCCGGTCGTCGGGGAAATAGGCCGCCACCACGCCGCGCGCCGCCTCGCCCCCGCCGCCGGCCTGAACGCGACGCCACAACGACGCCGTCTCCGTGTCAGACCGCAGTTGCTCGGACAGGGCGGCTTCTCGCCAAAGGAGATCGGGCATGCGCGTGCCTCCGTTGTTCGTGCGAGACGAATGTACCATATCGCCACCCGTGAGCGATCCGGAATTCGCGCGGCGGTGGAAGCGGTGAGCGACGAGGCGACAGGAACCCGGACTTGAGCGACGGGTCGAGTGGTGAGTCGCTCTCTGCCGGACCGGTCGCCCACGCTCCCGGCTCTCATTCCGGCCACGACTCGCACCTACCGATGTGCATTCGAGACTCGCGCGGCAGTGCCGGGAGCAAGGGGTGGGGAGTGGGGTCGGGGCTGGGGAGAGGGAGAGATTGAGAGACAGGGAGACAGAGATCGCTCATGGTGAGCCAGTCGAACCACGTTCGACCGCCCCGAAAAGGGAACGGCGGATCCGAGAAACAGGGATTCGCCGGTGGGCCGTCACCGGAAACCCCTGAACCCGGCGGTGGCGATGTAAAGCAGGAAATACAAAGTGATGACAATCGAAACTGCGGCAAAGGCACATCCGCAGGATCCCCGTTTCCTCCGGACGAACCGACCGGACGTTTGGCCGAGGGAGTACGCCAAACCTCCCGGTTTCTCACCGGAACCGTCGACACCGGCGCGCCCATCCGCTCGTGCGCTCAGCGGGGGGGAGGAAACTTCCGTCTGCGCCGCAGGCTTCTCCGACGCGCGTTCGATCTCCCGCCCGCAGAAGAAGCAGCGAACCGCCGCGCCGTCGGACGGCGACGCCGTTTCAGTCCATTGGTTGCAATCCGGGCAACGAAACTGAGCCATCGAAGAGATATCCGAAACCGCTCACCCGGGGGTGCGCGATATCAACGGTGGCAGCGGGCGGCGCGAACCAGGCCCGCGCGCCGCCGCCATCGTCTCGCGCGTGAGACCGCCCGCGGGGAGGTGAGTGGCGGGCCATCGTCACTCCTCGGCATGATCGCTTTCGTCGAGTAGGCGGCCGAAAAAAATTTTCGATCAGGACTTCGCCCCGAACCCCGACCAGAGGGGGCAAGCCCCCTCTGGACTCCCCCAAGATCAGAAATCAGAACATCAGAAGATCAGAAATTCAGAAGCGTGGCGCTCACCGAGGGGAAAACGACGCCGACACCCGGAACCCGCTGCTGCCGTCCCGGCCGCCAGGGGTGCCGCCGCCGCGGTCCGCCGCGCGGAGGGTCCCCGCGAGGAAGTACCACGAACCGCCCCGAACCACCCGAACGTCGCCTTTATCAGATATCCATGCGCTCCCGTCCATCGGCGCGCCATTGTACGAAGCGTGATACCAGTCCTCGCACCACTCCCTGACGTTGACGTGCATGTCGTACAGCCACCACCAGTTGGGCTTCTTCTGACCGAACGGGTGCGTCGTGTTTCCTGAATTGGCGTCGTACCAGGCGTATTCGGCCAGCGCGGATTCGCTGTCACCGAACGAGTACCGCGTGGTCGT
>JACQVU010000426.1 GCA_016209585.1 Planctomycetota bacterium | reverse complement strand
TGTTCGAGCAGCCCTCGCCGGCGATGTTGGCCGCGATTGACGCCGTGGCGGCCCCGGTGCTCTTCTCGACCGAGACGTTCGCGCTGGTGCAGGTGCCGGCGATCACCATGGCGTTGCAGAAGAAACTCACCACGCTGGTGATCACGGTGGACGGGGCGGCCAGCAACGCCTACCCGGTGACGATCCGCAAGACCGGCACGCCGGCCATCACGGCGATCGAGCCGGCGCAGGGCACCGTCGGGGCTGAGGTGCTCATCAAGGGCGAGAACCTGGGCGGCCTGTCGGGGCTGCCGCCGAAGGTGACGTTCGGGGCGGTGGAGGCCGCGCGGGCCTTTTCCACGGGAACCACCATCGTCACCTGGATCCCGGCCGGGCTGGCTGCCGGAAGCGTGAGCGTCACCGTGAGTGTCGAGGATTCCGCGGGCGTGACGCTCACCAGCGCGCCGTCGACCTTCCAGGTGACGGCCACACCTCAACCGACGGTGCTGTTCTACGCCCCGAAAGAGGCCCATCCGGGAGACCTGGTCTTTCTGAACGGCGCTGATCTGGGCGCTGAGGGGCAGACCACCACCGTCACCATCAACGGCGCGGCGGCGGACCTGTTCTTCGCCGGGCAGTCGCTGGCGGTAGTCGCGGTGCCGGCCGCCGCCACGGTGGGAACCGGTTCGCTCACGGTGGCGGTGGGCGGCGCGACCTCCGCGCCGGTGGCGTTCACCGTCACGCCGGCGTCGCCGCCGGTGATCACCTCGTTTGAGCCGGCGAACGGCATCATCGGTTCGCCCATCCTGGTGAAGGGCGAGAACCTGGGCAACCTGGCGACGCCGCCCACGCTGAAGGTCGGTGCCTCCGACGCCTGGCCGGCGCTGCCCATCGGCCAGAAGGTGCTGGTGGGCCTGGTGCCGAAGAACGCCACGACGGGCGTGGTGAGCGTCACGGTGGGGTCGTTCGCGCCGGCGCAGAGCGGCTCCGCCTACACGGTGGATCCCACGCCGGTGCCCACGCCCGTGGTCAGCGCGCTGGTTCCTTCGAGCGGGCCGCCGGGATCGGTGGTGCGCATCCTGGGCTACGGGTTCGGGCCGGTGGCCACGGACGTGACGGTCACGTTCGGCGGCGTGGCGACCACCGTGGTCTCGGGCCACCGGATTGACCTGACGGTCATCGTGCCCTCCGGGGCCGCGAGCGGCAACGTCGTTCTCACCCGCGCGGGCGGCAGCCCCAGCGCCGGCACGGCCTTCACGGTGACGGCGGCACAGGACCCGGTGATCACCGCGTTCTCGAAGACCACCGCGGCCGCCGGCAAGCCCCTGGTGATCACGGGAACCAACTTTTTCGTGACCGGCCAGCCGCCTTCGGTGACGTTCGCGGGGGCGGCGGCGCCGGTGGTGGCCACGTGGCGGTCGAACACCTCTATTTTCCTCACCGTGCCGTCCACGGCGGTGACCGGCGCGGTCACGGTGACGGTGAACGGGCGCGTGAGCGCGCCGAAGACGCTGACGGTGCAGTAGCGCCCGGTTCGGCGGACCGATCGCGGCGGGCGCGGCCCGCTGCCACGCAGGCTGGCCGGAGAAGCGCCCGCCAAAACTGGTTCCTACCCGCCGTCCTGCAGCCGCGGTGGGACAGCGCGGGAGGTTCCGGCGGCCTCGTCGGCCTCGGACGGGGCGCCGGCCAGCCGCCGTTCCAACTCGACGTAGGGGCCGTGGCCAAAGCCCCCGTCATGGAAGAAGGAGAGCGCGGCGAAGTCGTCGCGCCGCACCATGGCCCGCGTGTACTTCACGCCCAGCGCCTGGAAACGCCGCACCGCTTCCTCGCACAGCGCGCGGGCAATGCCCAGGCGGCGGAAGGCGGGGTCCACGCCGACCGCCAGGATCCACCCGGCGGGTTCGGAGCCGAACTCCCAGGCGTGCGTCTCGCCCACCAGGTAGCCCGCCGTCTTCCCTTCGTGCCGCGCCACGAGCCGCACCGCGTTTCCCACGGCGTGGCTGGTGAGATACTCCTTCCAGCGCGCGACCCGTTTCTCGCCTCCGCTCACCCGGGCGTCGATGGCGGCGACGGCGTCGTAGTCGGCGGGCGTCATGTCGAGGATGGTTGACATGGAATGAACCGCTATGGAGGGGATCTATAAAGGTCGAAGACACGTTCACCGGACACGATCAGCGTGGATCTTCAGCATCGGCGCGAGCCGACGGAGAGGCTAGAACAATTCCTGGAATTCTGGAAACTTCTTCATGAGAGAGCGGGCGCCGAACGCGCTGGCGGGCGCGAGCCCGGCCATGCTGCGCGCCGCCGTGGCCGCGTAACCGTATCGGACAAGCACGGGTTCCCGGAGAAGTTTTGCGCCACGATCCGGATCGGCTTAGACTCGGCCCTCCCGCGCCGGGCGGATATGGCGTTGCTTCCAGCCTCCATCGATATTCAGGACAACATGGCCGCGGCGGATCGCCGCGGGGAGTGGGCCTTCCTGCCTCCGGAAGAGCGGGTGCGGGAGTGGAGGGCGCTGCCGCGCGACCGGGCCGAAGACCTCTTCGTTTCGCTCTCCACCCACGATCAGGCCGAGTTCCTGCTTACGCTGCCGCCCGAAGACCGGCGGTCGCTGGTGCGCCTCCTGCCGCCCGACGACGCGGCCGACCTGGTGCAGGAGGCTCCCCTCGAGGTGCGCGAGGCGGTGATGGCGCTCATGGACGAGCCCACCCGCCGCGAGGTGACGGCGCTGCTGGCCTACAAGGAGGACGAGGCCGGCGGCCTGATGAACCCCCGCTACGCCCACCTGCGTCCCGACATGACCGTCGACGAGGCCATCGTCTTCCTCCGCCGGCAAGCGCAACACCTGGAAACAATCTACTACGTCTACGTCCTCGACGATCAGCAGCGCCTGGTGGGCGTGATCTCCTTCCGGGAGTTGTTCGCGGCCCAGCCGGACCGCAAGGTGCGGGAGGTGATGAAGCGCTCGGTGGTGGCCGCGCGGGCCGACCAGGATCAGGAGGCGCTGAGCCGGGTCTTCGCGGAACATGACTTCCTGGCCATCCCGGTGGTGGACGGCGACGGGAAGATGAAGGGCATCGTCACGTTCGACGACATCGTCGACGTGGTGCATGAAGAGGGCACCGAAGACGCCCAGAAGTTCGGCGGCATGGAGGCCCTCGACGCGCCTTACCTCAAGACGGCTTTCTCCAGCATGGTGAGGAAGCGGGCCGGGTGGCTGGCGGTGCTCTTCCTGGGCGAGACGCTCACGGCCAGCGCGATGACGCGGTTCGAGGATCAAATTGCCAAGTGGGTGGTGCTGGCGCTGTTCGTGCCGCTCATCATCTCCAGCGGGGGGAACGCGGGATCGCAGGCCAGCACGCTGGCCATTCGCGCCATGGCGCTGGGCGAGGTCTCGCTGCGCGACTGGTGGCGCGTCGTGCGGCGCGAACTGGCGATGGGGCTGGTGCTGGGCGCCACGCTCGGAGCGATCGGCTTCCTGCGCATCGTGCTCTGGCCGCCGGGCGACGCCAAGGGCGGCGGCCCGCACTACATGGCGGTGGCGCTGGCGATCTTCGGCAGCCTGGTGGGCGTGGTGACGCTGGGGACGTTCGTCGGCTCGTTCCTGCCGTTCGTGCTCCGGCGGCTGGGATTCGACCCCGCCAGCGCGTCCGCGCCGTTTGTATCAACGGTGGTGGACGTGACCGGTCTGATCATCTATTTCACCATCGCCACGCTGGTGCTCGGCAGCGGCCTCTTCTGACCGCGGGGCGAGGGACGCGGGGCGCGGGGGGGGTGAACGGTTACCCGCTGAGGTCGTTCTCGGTGATCGCCTCCTCCTTCGCCACGGGGCGCAGCAGCCGGCGGCCGAGCACCTCGTCTACCCGGAGCGGACAGAGGCCGCCCCCCGGCCGCTTGAAAACCACGTCGGCCGCCGCCAGCCTCGCTCCGGCGGGGAGATCGCGCGCGGCCACGATGCTCTTGCGGGAGGCGGCCCGCATGCTCTCTTCCTGGGGCATCACCCGTTTCCGGCCGTCGCCCAGCGCCCGCTCCACCGCGCGCAGCGCGCGGGCGAGGGCGGCGAACTCCCGCGGCTCCAGCGAGGCCGCGTGATCCGGACCGGGCGACTTCCGGTCCAGCGTGAAGTGCCGTTCGATGACGCACGCCCCCAGCGCCGCCGCGGCCAACGCGGCCTCAAAGCCGGCGGTGTGGTCGGAGTATCCCACCGGCAGGCCGAACAGCCGCTCCAGCGCGCCCATCGCCAAGAGGTTGCACGCCTCCACCGGCGCCGGGTAGTCGCAGACACAGTGCAACAACACGACCCGCCCCGCCCCGCCCGCCGGGTAGCGCCGCAGCGCGGCGGCGATCTCGTCCGGCGTGGACATTCCCGTGGAGACGATGGCGGGCAGCCCGGTGGCGGCGACGGCGTCGTGCAGGCGCGGGTCCACCAGGTCGGCCGAGGCCGTCTTGATCGCCGGCGCGCCCAGCCGGGCCAGGAAGCGCGCCGCTTCCTCGTCGTAGGGCGTGGAGATGAAGTGAACGCGCGAACGCCAGCAGAGGTCGAACAACTGTTCGAAGGCGGCGTTCGGGAGTTCCAACGAACGGATCAGGTCATGGTGGGAAACTTCCGGCGCCGTGCCCGCGACCATGTAGCGCGGCTTCGGGGTCGCGCGCGTCACCAGTCTCGCGGCCGAGAAAGTCTGGAACTTCACCGCGTCCGCGCCAGAGTCCGCGGCCGCCGCCACCAACTCCCGCGCAAGGCCAACGTCGCCGTTGTGGTTTACGCCGGCTTCCGCGATCAGGTAGAGCGGACAGCCCGAACCGACTTCCCGACCCTGAATGCGGACGTTGGGAAGGCGCATCGATCGCGACCTCGGCCGGCGCTTCGCTCACCGCCCGCCGGGGGAACCGGCCACCGGGGCGGGCTGGGCAGGCCGGCGCGTCCCCGCCCGCAGGCCAAGCAGGTCGCGCTCCAGTTCCGCCGCCAACAGTTGGAGACGCGCGTCAGGCGATGGCGCCGCGCTGGACGGGGTCGTTGGAATGGCGGCGGCTCCGGTGTCAGCAGCCGTGACGGCGGGGGCCGCGCGCTCGCTGCCGGCCAGCGAGTGGGCCGCGATCCCGGGGATGGCGGTCGCCGCGCGCCCGACTTCCGCCAGGCGGTCAGCCGCGTGGCCGGTGGCGTCGCCGGAGAAGGCCCACGCCTCGGCGGCGTCGGCCTGACGGTTCACGGTGGCCTCGACCGCGCCGACTTTTGCTTCCAGTTGCCGGCGCGTTGGTTCCGGAAGGGATCGCTTGAAGCCATACCACGACGCCACGATGAGCGCCGTGACCAGCAGGAAGAGTCCAGTGCGGCGAAACGTGCCCATTGCAGTCGCCCGGCGGAGCGCCCGCCGATCCTTTCTCCATTATAACATCTCGGCACGAGACCATCGCCGAGGCGAGGATAACCGGGGCTTGCGAAATCGCGCCGCGACGAGATCCGGAAACTGCGAACTGATGACCCGTAACTACTCCGTGCCCCCGTCGCTCTCCCCGTTACGCCATACGGTACGCGGTTTGCGCTCAGGAAAAGCGCGCCCGGCCCCGTCGTGCGCGGGGTGGCGCGGCTGGGTCTTCCGGGAGGCCGGCGGCTGGCGCTCATGCTCGTAACCTCTGGCGCGCCTGTACTTTCGGCGCGTTTCAGGAAAGCGAGCGTAGTGCGTCGGAAAACTGGGCCTGGTTCGAGTCGTGGTTAGTCCCGCTGGGACGCCCCGGCGGAAACCGCGTTGCCGATCACGCGGTCGCGGGTCGGGCCAACCGCCGGTTTTCCTGCGTCGCCGACGGTGGGGAGGCTATAATAGTGGTTCAACCGTCGCCTGGCGCTGGTCCGGGGGCGGGTGTGGCTGGCGGTTCCCCCAAGGCGTTCTTCCCGGCGTTCTGTCCGGGCAGGTGGCTGACGGAGACGGGAGAGAGACCGATGGTTCAGGCGAGGTCACTCCGTGTTGGGCGCGACGTGTTCACCAGCCGTTTCTACGCGCTCCTGTGCGGGGCGGTGGCGGCCCCGTTTTTGGCCGCCGGATGCAACCAGGACACCGGCGCGCGCGTGTTGCCCGACACCATCCCCTTCTCGGTCGACACCGGGGTGCCTATTTTCTCCACCACGGCGCTGCCCGACGCCTTCCAGAACCAGCCCTACTCGGAGACGGAGGTGCGGTTGGAAGGCTCGCAGTTCCCGTTCAAGGTGGAGTTGGTGCAGGGGCCGCTGCCGACGGGCATCGTGCTGGTGCAGGTGAACCCCGACGGCACGAAGACGGAAATGGGCGCGGGGCCGCTCACGGTGCAGGACCCCGACGGCGACCAGCGGGCGGTGTTCCTGGTGCGGTCGCCGACGTCCTCGCCGGTGACCTCGCCGCCGGGGATTTACCCGGTCACGTTCCGGGTGACGGAGTCGCGCCTGGGCCGCACGACGACGCAGACGTTCACGATTCGCGTCTGCAAGTTGCCCGGCGGCGCCAATCCGCAGGACGACTACCCGCGGGTGAGCATCGTGTCGCCGCTGGCCGGCAAGACGGTGACCAGTCCGGTCTTCGTGACCTACGACCTGATCGACAACAACTGCGATCCCTCGCTGAACATCCGGCCGCAGTGGCGCGACACCGAGACGAGCACCACCACCGGCTACCGCTTCGGCTCCGGCAACTGGCTCGACATGGTGGAGAAGGCCAACCAGGGCAGCAACGGCACGCAGGCGCTCACCTCCGCGCCCGGCACCGGCTCGCGCCACCTCTTCGTCTGGGACGCCGAACTGGACTTCCAGAGCGGCGGCGTGAAGGCCCCCGCCAACGCCAGCCCGCTGGGGGCGGCGGGCCAGCCGCTGCCGCATGGGCGGATTCTGGTGGCGACCATTGAAATCCGGGTGGTGGCGAACGACTCCGGTCAGAACCCGGTGGTGGACACCGACAGCAACAACGGCTTCGGTCCGGGCGGCACCGCGCCGCACGGCGCGCCGACGGACCCCGGCGCGAAGATCACGGTCGACAACACCCCCTTCACCAACGGCCAGGCCGCCGATCAGGTTATCGGCCAGAAAGACTTCCAATCCAAAGACAACACCAAGCCGGAGAACAACTTCAACTTCCCGGTGGGCGTCTACTCCGACGGTCTGGCGCTTTTCGTCTGCGACAACGGCTTCGGCCGGGTGCTCATCTGGCGCTCGCTGCCCTCGGTGTCGCCGATCGCCAACTTCACCATCACCGGCATGCCCGACGTGGTGCTCGGCGTCGCCGACGTGAAGACCATCGGCGGCGGGGCCACCAGCGACTCCACGCTCAAGAACCCCAGCGGGGTCTTTTACGACGGCACCCGCACCTACGTGGCCGACACCGGCACCCATCGCGTGCTCATCTGGGACCGCCCGCTCTCCGGCGCGACGATGCTGAAATCGGGCGACAAGGCGGCCGGGGTGGTCGGCCAGCCGGACTTCACCACGGGCATCGTGCCGGTGGGAGCCGACAGCAAGAACCTGAACGAGCCGAACGGCGTGGTGACCATCGGCGGCACGCTCTACGTGTCGTCGCTGAAGCAGAACCGCATCCTGCTGTTCACCGACATCAAGACCCGCATCGGCCCCTCCGGCCCCACGGCCGACGGCGTGATCGGCCAGGACGACTTCCTCAACACCCTCGCCAACGGCTCCACCGGCGGCGGCACCGTGCCGCAGGGCAGCGTCTCTCCGTTCGGCCTGAAAGACCCGCGGCAACTGGCCACCGATGGCTCCAAGTTGATGGTGGCTGACAGCGGCAACAACCGGGTGCTCATTTACAACACCCCCGGCGGCCAGGCGGCGGCGAACATCGTGGTCGGCCAGCCCGACATGGTGACGGCCACGGCGGCGACGATCAGCGCCACCACGCTCAACGGCCCCTACGGCGTGGGCACCGACGGGCAGTTGTTCGGCGTGGCTGACACGCAGAACGGCCGGGTGCTGGTCTTCTCCATGATTCCGCGCTCCAACGGCGTGGCGGCCGACAACGTGCTCGGCGTGGCCGACTTCGTGACGGCGGGCTTCGACACGTCGCAGAATCCGCCCGTTCCCTTCCCGCCGACGGACAAGAACGTGGCGCAACCGCAGGACGTATGCTTCGCGAACCGGTTGCTCTACGTGTCCGACACTTCGAACAACCGGGTTTTGCGGTACACCAAGCCGAAGCCGTAATGGCGACGCGGGCTCCGGACTTGGTCAACCCCATAGGTCGGCGTCCGGCGTGCGGCTGTCCGGTTAACACTACGGCGCGACTTTATCACAAGCGTAACGGGCAGCGTACGGCGCGGCGAAGGTCGATGCCTGCGGCACGCCGGGCCTTGGCCTCGGCCCGCTTCCCCCAACCACGGCCGCCCACGAGACCCAGGCCCGCGATGCCGAGGTAGTGGCCGACGCCGTGTTCGTTGAGGTCACGCTTGCGCGGCTGGGGTTCGAGCGCGGCGTCGTCGAACGAGGCGAAGGCCTTGCGGTTGAAGAAGTCGAAACGCCCCACGCCGTCGGCGCTGAAGTTCTTGCGCTCGTCGCTGCCTTCGTCGGGGAGATCGCGCCAGTCGACCGATCCGCCGACCTTGGCCGAGATGAAGGCCAGGGCCGCCCGCGGGCCGCCGTACAGAAGGCCGCCGGCCACGAACGGCGCCGAGGCATGGAACGCCGCGGCGACGGCGCCAAACTTTTTTTTTCGGCGTGGTTTTTCGCTTGCGTGGTGGTGGTGGTGGTGGAATTCTTATGTTCGGCGTTCAGGAGAGTGGCGTCGTCTCTCACAACCGAGAACGCGAGAGGTCGGACCATGAAGATCGCGCTCATCGCTCTGTGTCTCGTGGTGGTCGTGCTCGGGGCAGGGTGTGGAACCGCCGCGCCCACGTTTCGTGCGGTGAATCCGCTATTCGAAAGGTTCATCGCGGAAGTCAACAAAGCCAAGGAGGGGTCTAGGTCTGGCGCTCCGTGGGAACTCTGGCCGGAGGGAGACAACAAGCGCATGCCAGGGTACATCGTGCGGGTTGGTCCTGGGGACAGGATCGTGACGGCTCAGCTCGCGGACGAGTCCGCGGGTTCGTCCGCTTCCTTGTTCAAAACGAATGACCTCGGCGAGATCTACTTCGAGGTCAAGAGTGTCGGTGACGCGGACGTCAACCTCGCCATGGGCCAGCGCTTGGGCATCTCCGGGAAGATGGCGAGCGTGGGGAAAGTGGTCTATCACCTCGTTGGCCTGAAGAGGCACGAGATCTCTGAAGAGGCCTTTCGTGATGCGTTTGTAAAACTTCCGCCTGACAAGCTCGCAAGGTACAAGAAGGAGTTGGAAGGCTTGGCCACTTACGCGGCGGTCATCGGTGTAGACAAAGTGAAAGTGGAACTGTTTGGCCATGACGAACAGAAAATCGATCTGGCGTCTCTTTCACCGGCAGTGAGGGCCGGCGCCGCGCAAGTGGATGGAGGCATGCTGGTGTTCGCCGGGGGCGAAATCAACTTCGGGTACCAACTGGTGAACCTATCCGAGGTCCTTTGG
Source organism: Planctomycetota bacterium (assembly GCA_016209585.1). Classification (GTDB taxonomy): domain Bacteria; phylum Planctomycetota; class UBA8742; order JACQVU01; family JACQVU01; genus JACQVU01. The sequence continues at coordinate 2,798 of JACQVU010000426.1, read as the reverse complement.
GACATCTTCGCGGAAACGAACACTTTGCAACTCCAACTGAAAGATGCCAATGCCGCTCTGGCGGCGAGCGAGACGGAGAAACAGAGGGTGAATGCGCTACTCGATGCGGCGCGGACGGAAAAGAATGATCTACAAGAGAAAAACCGGCAACTCGGTGAAGAGATAGTTAACGCGGAAGATGCCAAACGCAACGCCGAACAACAAAAAAGCGCGGCCGATGCCGCCAGGGTCAAAGCGTCTAACGAGCGAAACGAGCGCGAACAAGAAAACGGTTCGCTCAGGCAACAATTGAATGCTGCTCTGAATGCGCAAGCACAGGCCGAGACCGACAAGGATACGGAAACAGCGCGCGCCGAGAAGCAAAAGATGGATTTTGATGCTCTACAGGCTAGGCATGATTCGGTGGTGATGGACAAGACTAATCAAGAAAGTATCATCGCAACTTTCCGGGCGAGTGACTTAAAAAAAGACCAAACTATCGCGTCTCTCAAGACTACCATCGAGGAGAACAAGGCTGCCAACAAGGAGGACAAGGCTACCATCAAGAAGAACGAAGAGTTAATCAAGAAACAAGAAGACGATATCTCGAACGTCGACAAACTACGCCAAGCGGCCGAAGCGGCGCTGACGTTGGCGGTGAGGGAGCGAGATACCGCGGTTTCCGAACAACACAAACTCGACCTCCAGGAATTGGAAGCCGCGAAGGAAAAACTCAATCAGGAATTGAAAACCGCGAAGGACTCGTGCGACGCTCTCACCAAAGACAAAAGCAATCTTCAGGAACAAATGACCAAGCAGAACCAAGCCGCGGACGCCGCAGCCAAGGCCGCGAAATTAGAACTGGGCACAGCACAGGCGGCGACGACGAAAGCGGAGAACGCCACCACCCTCGCGGAAAACACTGCGAAGGAAAAGTCGGAGCTATTGCGGGAAAAAAAAAGTCTCGCTGCAAAGCTTCAGCTCGCACTAGGTCTGATCGAAGCCAAAAATGGCAATTTCGACGGTGCTATCACCATCTACACCGATGCGCTAGGCGAAGACGCCGATTTTAGCGACGCGTTCATCGCTAGGGCGAACGCTCACAGGGACCAGAAAAACCTCAAGAGGGACCTGAGCCGGGCTATTAAGGACTACGACAAGGCCCTGGAAGTGGATCCCAAAAAAGTCCCTGCCTACACGGCCAGGGGCCAGACGCACCTGGAGATGGGCGAGTACCAGAAGGCCGTCGACGACCTCGACGCCGCGCTGAAACATGGGCACGACGCCGAACTCTACTACCTCCGCGGCGACGCAAAGTCGAAACTTGCCGGTACGCTATCAGATACCGCCGCCACCAAACGAGACAAGACGCTGGATTCCGCCAACTACGATTATACCGTGGCATTGTTTATGTATGGGATGTCGGAGGAGGGAAAATCCTTAGCAGAGGAGGGAAAAGTCTTAACAATGGACCCCGGGGTGAAGATCAATTACCCGAATGGCTTTACGCTTGACCAAGGGAATCACCAGAAGATTGCTGCTATCTACTTCGCTCGTGGTATCGGAAAAATGAAGATGGTCAAAGATGACAAGCAAGAGCAATACTACAGCGCCGAGGCTGACTTCAACAGCGCATTGAAGAAAGACCCGAAACACTACGTGGCACTACACTATCTGGGTGTAGTGGAGAAAAAACTCGATAAAACGACAGCGGGGGAGGCCCACTGTGATGAAGCGAAAAAGATTGCGCCTGAAGGTTGGATCCCTCCACCCGACCTTGGCGACGGTGGCGGCCCGCCCCCGGCTCCGGTGGAGCCGGCGAGTACGCCGCCTTCTCAACCATCGCGGCAGGACGAAAGCAAAAAGGGAGGCGCCAAATAGCGGGTCGTGGAACATCGCTCATCGCGCAGGGAGTATTTCGCCAGAACGCCGGGGGTCGAGTCGGGAACTGTGGTCGCCACAAGCATCCGGTTCGGCGCCAGAGGGAGATCAGGGACAAGCACGGAGCGGTACTGGGACTGTCCAGTTGACCGGATGATCCACGCTTCGCCTTTTGGAGCGATGGCACGGATATTCTCCGGCATGGTGGCACGATGCCGGAAACTGTAAACGAGATCGCCGAGGTTCGTGGGTTGCTCGACCCTGAGACCCTTCGCGAATCGTCCAATGTCTTCGCGCACGAAATCCACCTGGCGCGCGCCTGGCCGATACTTGAACAGGAAGATGGCTTCAATAATCGGACTGTAAACCTTACATGCCTTGTTCCAGTTGTCACGCGGCGGCCGCCAGGCTGAAATGCGGCATGGAATCGACGGGCAGACTCTGTGCGGCGCTGACGTGACGGGAGGCGTTGTGAAAAAGGGCCTTGCCTTGGCACAGCGGCGTGCGATGGAGTGCTTGGCGTCGCGGCAGCGCGCGCGCCCGGCGTGCGTGGAGAGGCTGGTCGAAGAGGCCGATGCGTCGCTCGATCGTGCTGCGGCGCTTCTTCAGGAGATTCGCCATCCTGGGCTGGCGGCGGACGATGCCATCTCTCAGGAACCCAGGAACCGACTAGCGGCACGACGTTAAACGTCGGAACAGGCGACAAACGGTGTGCGTTTCCTGGATTCCTGGGTTCCTCAGGGGTATTGGCACCCGCGAGCCGTCGCGGTTGGGACGGCATGAACGGTGACGCCGAGGGTCGCGGCGCGACGCGGATAACGTACGCTTTTTTTCGCACATTTGAAGCGCGTGTTGAGGGTGTCTCCGGGAGTGGCGCAGCATGGTGAACGGAAAAATCGCGCCAACCAAGGAGAAGAAAGATGGGCATGCAAGTGGGG
>JACQVU010000433.1 GCA_016209585.1 Planctomycetota bacterium | reverse complement strand
CGCCCAGGCCGTGCGGGCCGCGTTCGACGCCGCCCGCGCGACCGACCAGGCCACCTTCCTGCAGGCGTTCGTCGACCAGCGGCGCCGGCAGGCGCGGCAGGTTCTGGATCGCCTCCTCTCGCTGGACCCCGACTTCTATCCGGCTTACGCCCACCGCGCCATCGTGACCGTCGCCGCGCTGGACGACGCCAAGGTGCGCGCCCGCGACCCGGAGACCATGGCCGTCATCGACGCCGCCGTCGCCGACTTCGACGAGTTCCTCAAACGCGACGCCGAGGAACTCGCCGGCCTCCATGCCGCCGTCGAGCGCCGCCGTAACCTCATCGCGGGCAGCGGCAGCGACACGCTGCTGCGCGCGGCCGGCGCCGAACTGGACACGCTGGAGAAAGAGGAAGACGACCACCGGCGTCGCCGCGCCGAGCATCTGCTGGCGCTGGGCGACATCCTGCGCGCCGCGGGACGCTACGAACGGGCCAACCTGGCCTACGGCGAGGCGAAATCGCTCGCGCCCAAGATGGCCGAGATCCCGCTTCAGAAGGGCATTCTGCTCAAGGAGCAGGGGCAGCACGCGGCCGCGGTGCGCGAGTTCCAGGAGGTGTTCCGCCGGACCTCAGCCTTCACCCCGGAGCCGGCGCGCGAGCAGGCCGGCCGCCTGGCAGCCGAGTGCGCCCTGCTCCTGGTCCGCGAGATCGCCGTCACCCACGCCGACGGCGGCGTGATCGTGATTCGCGCCGGCGCCGAAAGCCCCGCCGTGGCCGGCATGCTGTTGCTGGCCGGCGACACCGTGGTCACCCCGGTGGGCGCCGAGTTCCGCGCACGCCTGGCGTCGGACGCCGAGGTGTCGACCGCGCCCGCCACCCGTTTCACCTTCGCCCACCACCAGGCTGACAGCAACCGCGCGCTGGAGACCCGCCTCGCGGTCGAATACGGGCGGGTGACGTTGACGCTCGACCGGACCCCCATCGACATCCGGCCGGAAGAGTCGCCAGCCCGCCTGACGTTCGAGTTTCCCCGGCAGGACGCCGCCGTCCAGTTGCGGGAGCCGGCCTGGCTCACGGCCGCGGTGGACTTCAAGAGCGACGGGAAACAGGACCATTTCAAAGTGCGCCCCGCGGCCGGCCAGTGAAAGCGGCGCTAATAAACCTCCGCGCGCGGCACGGAGATCGGGGTCGCCATCAAAGGGGGTTCAGCGTTTCATCTCCCGCCGCACGGCGAGGCCCACGTACCCTTCGGCCGGGGTGAACTCGCGCGCCCGCAGCGTGCCCTGTTGCGCGATGGCGTAGGGCCACATAACGCTCGCCGACTCGGCCGCCCGCGCCGCCTCTCGCGTCTGGATCACGGCGTTGCCTCCGAGCGACTGCGCGGCCAGCCGCAGGTCGTCGTACGTTGCGCCGCTCACCCAGCCCAGTTCCTGGATGGCGTAGATCGCGGGCGCGCCGTCGTCCTGGAACACGGCCACGTCGCGCGTGTCCGGCTCCCCGGCGGCCGCGCAACCGAACAGGGCCGACGGGAACAGGGCGCATAGGGCCAGCAGCCGCGCAGCTGCGGCTGCCCGCGGTCCGGGGATGACGGGCGCGGGCCGGCGCGGCGCGCGGGCCGCGTCCGCCTCGTGGACACGACGCCGACGCGGCCCCACGCGCGGGCGGGCGGTCATGTCGTCGGCCGAGGCGGCTGGGGAGCGGCGCCGGTCGTGGGCGGGGCTGTGGCCGCGGCGTCGACCATCTTGCCGAAGTAGGGCGGCATCTCGACGCCGCCGATGTCGCGCATCAGGTGGAACATCGGCGGCAGGCTCCCCGCGAGGCTGCGGAGGAAGCCGGCGGCGCCGCCGCTGCCGTCGGCGTGGCCGGCGTCCCAGACGATCACCTTGTCGAACTTGATGTTGGCGATGGCCTGGGCCGCGGTGGCGGAGAGGTGTTCCAGGTGTTCGAGCATGAGCATCTGGAACGCGCTCTGCGCGCTGCCGCAGGCCTGCACGATGCGGCCCAGCCCTTCGCCTTTCTTCGCCAGCATCTCGAATTGCCCGCGGGCCTCGGCCTCCAGCCGGGCGTAGATGGCGGCGGCTTCGCCCTCGGCCTCGATGCGGGCGCGCGCGGCCTGGGCCTCGGCGTCGACGATCTGCTTGGCCTTTTCGGCCTTGGCGACGGCCTCCAGTTCGGCGAGTTTTTCGGCCTCGATCTTCCGGGCCATGGCGGCCATGGCCCGGGCCTCGGCGACGTACTGGGCCTCGCGCACGGCGGCGTCGGCCTCGCGGTGGCGGGTCTCGGCGCGCTGGAAGGCCTCGGCCTCCTTCACCCGCAGCGTGGCGTTGGCGTCGGCGATGGAGGCCTTGCTCAGGTTCTCGCCCATCACGGCCTTGGCGTTGGCGTCGGCCACGGCGATGCGCATCTGGCGCTCGGCTTCCTTCACCTGGGTGTCGCGGACGTAGGCGGCGGTCTGCTGGCCGACGGTCTCGTCCCGTTGCAATTCGGCGATGCGCACGGTCTTGTCGCGCACCGCCTCCTTCGTGCCGATCTCCTGCAACTTTATGGCATTAGCCACCTCGATGCTGCGTTCCCGCTGGGCGGCGGCGACGCCGATGGCGCCGCGCTTCTCCTGTTCCGCCACGTCGATGGTCGCCTGCTGGATGGCCTCCGACGCCGCCTTGCGGCCGATGGCCTCGATGTAGCCCGATTCGTCGGTGATGTCGGTGATGTTGACGTTGATCAACACCAGGCCGATCTTCTCCAGCTCCGGCTCCAGCGACTTCTGGACGCTGGCCAGGAACTTCTCCCGGTCGCGGTTGATGTCTTCGATGCGCATGGAGGCCAGCACCTGCCGCAACTGGCCGAAGATGATGTCTTCGGCCTGCTTCATGATCTCCGCCGTGCGCAACCCCAGCAGACGAATGGCCGCGTTCTGCATCGCCACCGGATCCGTGCCGATCGCCACCGTGAACACGCTGGGCACGTTCACGCGAATGTTCTCCATCGAGAGCGCCCCCTTGAGCGGAATCTCGATCTGCACCGGGTCCAGCGAGAGGTAGTCGTACGCCTGGATGAGCGGCCAGACGAACGCCCCGCCGCCGTGCAGGCAGCGTGACGACTGCCCACCCCCCACCTTGCCGTAGATCACCAGCACCTGGTTGCTGGGGCAGCGCTTGTACCGCTGCACCAGGATCAGGAGGAAAATGAAGAAAACGATGACCGTGGCGATCAGGATCGCCACCAGGTAGGGGTTCGTGCCGGGCGTGGCCTCGAACGGGTCCACCTCCTGCAGCAACATCACGGAGCCGTCCAGTGCGCGCATCAGGAATGCCTTTTCGAGAGTTCAGTTCTCACCCACCGCGGACACGACCAGAACGGTGTCGGGCGCGGCCAGTTCGATCACCTTCACCTCCGCCCCCGTCGCCAGCCCGGCCGCGCCGCTGGTCACGGCCTTGCACGTCACCGAGCGGCCCTGCACCACCAGCGTCACCTTGCCCGCCCCCGTCCGCGCCGGCGGAATCGTCAGGTAGACCCGCCCCACCTGCCCGATCCCGTTGGCCAAATCGTAGTTCCCCGAGGCTTGCAATCCGGCCATGAGGCGCATCGCGTAGGCCACGAGAAAGAGCGACCCCGCCCCCGCCGCGAGCGCCACCGTGAGCGTGATGCCCGCGTCCACCCCCGCGTGCCGGCAGGCCAGCCCGGTCAGACCGAAGAAGGTGAAGAACGCCGTGACCGTCTTGATCGAAAGATACTTGACGAACGCCGCGCCCGCGTGCGCCTGGTCGGCTGTCTCCCCGCCGTGTGGTGCGTCGCCGTGTGCGCCGTCGCCGGCGTGGAGGTCGCCCCGGCGTCGCCGTCGCCAGCGCCCCCGTGGCCAGCGCCCAGCAGGAGCATGGCGAACTGCAACACCAGCGCGGCGCCGCCGATCGTGGCGCAAATCAGGTAGGCCTGGTTCAGGTATTCCATCAGAAGTCCCGCGGCAGGTCCGCGCCGCTCTCACTCCCCTCCGCCCCTCCCGGCGGCGGCTGGAGCACCCGCACCGGCCGCCCGTCCAGATCGTAGATCCCGGTGCCCCGTTCCCGATGATTAAGATAGAGCCACCGCCCATCGTGGAGGTCGGAATACTGGACGCAACCGGCGTCAATCTCCAGCAGCGTGAAGCCGGCGCTCGACTTCGGGGCCGACGCGCCCGCGGACGCGCCGCCCCCGCCCTGGCCGGTCTCCCCCGCCGACGCGCCGGACGCGCCCGCGATTGGCCCCGCCGACGGCCGATCGCTCTCGCCCGTCGCCGCCGGCCGCCGACGCACCACCAGACGGTTGATGCGGGCGCCGCGCCCCACCGGGGTCACGTCGCACTCCAGGTCGAGCGCCACCACCTCCTCAGCCGCCGGGCCGCGCTCCGCGCCTGGCGACGGGGCGGGCGCGGTCTCGACGCCCGGCGTCGGCGAGCCACCCTCGTCCGCCGGGCGCGCCGAGGCTGGCGCGGTGTCTGGCGCGCCCCCATCGGCGACCGCGGCCGGCGGCCCGCCCTGGTCGGGTGAGGGCGACGCCGCGGGAGCGGCATCGTTCGGCGCCCCGCCCTCGCGCGGCGGCGGCGCGACCGGCGCCGGCGGCGGGGGGGCGGGCGTCTCGTGCACGAGCGCCGGCGGCGGCTCCGGCTCCGGCGGGG
>JACQVU010000424.1 GCA_016209585.1 Planctomycetota bacterium | reverse complement strand
GTTCGTGGTTCACCGTGAACCCAGAACCGTGAACCGTCGCACTCCAGTATCCCCAGGGGGGCGACAGAATTCGGGCGCGGCGGGAAAAATTCACCGTCGAGACGCGGAGAACGCGGAGAGATGCGCTGCACTGGATTGCTCTGGACTGCGCTGCTCTGCTCTGTTCTGCTCTGCGTTCTCCGCGTCTCCGCGGTGAGTGCGTCGCCGCGCGCGGCTCGCGGACTGGGAAAGGGAAACGAGATGCGGCGCGAGATGGACCTTGTCATAACGTCCGTTCGGTGGCGGGTTCGCGGGGTTGTCGCCGTCTGCCTTGTCGGTGTCGCCCTTCTCCACGTCGCCAACCCGGCGGTGGCGGCTGAGGGGCCGGCCGCGCCCAAAGGGAAATCGGTCGAGGAGCGGCTGGCCGACCTGGAGAAGAGCACGGAGTGGACGAAGCGGGTGACGCTCGGTGGGCAGATTCGCATTCGGGCGAACTACCGGAACAACGCGGACTGGTTCGGCAAGGCGCGGGATCGGGACTCTTCCATCGAGGAGCGCACCTGGCTCACGGTGGGCGCGAAGTTCACCGACGAGATCGACGGTTTCGTGCGCCTGCAGGACCAGCGCTTTTTCGGCGCGGAGACTTCGCGGACGGTCGCGCCGACGGCGGGGACGAACACGCTCGAAACGTCGCTGCAGTCGAACGGCGACTCGCAGTCGGTGAACCTGCGAGAGACCTTCCTGCGCTTCCGCGACGGGTGGGACGCGGGGCTGTCGCTGAAGTTCGGGCGCATGATCGTGCAACAGGGCCGCGGGCGGTACGTGGGGGCAGCCAATGAGAACGGCAACGGCCGGTCGTTTGACGGCGCGCTGGCGGGGTGGGAAGCGGCGCTGGAGGGCGCGGGCAAGAACGCGCTGCAAGCGTTCCACTTCCGGGTGGTCGACGGCAACAACACCGAACGCGGCCTGGGCGGCGGCACGGCCGCGCGCGACGACGACCGCACGCTGAGCGGCCTGTACGACGAGTTCACGCCCGACCTGGGCGAGGAAGCGACGCTCACCGCCGGGCCGTTCCTCTACGTCAATCGCGACCGCCGCCGGTTCTTCGTGCCGGAACGGGGCACGGGGGCGGGAACGGTCGGCGGTCCGCTGCCCGGTCCGCTGACCTCGGCGACCTATGGACTGCGGGCCTTCGGGACGGTGGCGGGGGGCGCGCATTTCGACCTCGACGCCGCGTTCCAGCGCGGCCAGTGGGCTTCCGACCAGGTTCGCGCCCACTCCTTTAGGCTGAGCGCCGGCTGGGAGTTCGCCGACCTGCCGTGGAAGCCCGACCCGATCCTGGGCTATTCATACGCCACGGGCGACAGCGACCCGAACGACGGCAAGCGGGAGACCCCGGACCTTTTGTATCCCACGGCCAACTATTACGGCTACGGCTTCGCCGAGCGGTACTCGTTGCAGAACCTGGTCCAATACGACGCCGCGCTCATCGTCCGCCCGTATGACGACGCGCCCAGCGGCCGGAAGTTGCTGCTGAAACTCTGGTACAAAGACTCGCGTCTGGCGACCCGCAACGACGCCAACTACCTGGCCACGGGGGCGAAGTTTCCGGGAACGGTGGTGAACCTCTCGGCGCGGCCGGGGAGCGAGATCGACAAGGAGTTGAGCCTCGCGGGGGTGTACAACTTCTCCAAGGGCGTGTGGCTGGACGGGGGCCTGGCCCATCTCTGGCCGGGGCGGTACATTCGCCACCTGATCAACACCGGGCAGGGGGCGGCGCCGGCTGGCCGGCACGCCAACGACTCCTGGTGGTGGTACCTGCTGGTCACGGCGAACTTCTAGGGAGCATCGCGGCATGCGCCATTCGACCTTCACTCTCTCCCGCGCGGCTTTCGCCGCCGGCGCGTTGCTGGTCGGCCTGTTGGCCGGTTGCCACGGCGCGGCGGCGAAACCCGCCGCCGCCGGCGCCGGTTCGGAGGCGGGCGGGGCTGGGGCCGGCGGCGCGGGCGCGGGCGGCGCCGGCCCGGTGGCCGGGGGAGAAGAGTTCCGCTCCGGGGCGTACGCGGGCTACAACCTGATCCTGGTGAGTTTTGACGCCTGCCGCGCCCGGAGCATGAGCCTCTACGGGTATGGGAACCCGACGACGCCCAACCTCGACGCGCTGGCGAAGAACAGCGTGGTCTTCGAGCGGGCGATCTCTCCGGCGTCGTGGACGGTGCCGGGCACCATGGCGGTGTTCACGGGCCTCTGGCCCAGCGTGCACGGCGTGGTCAACAAGTACACCATCGTGGCGCCGCAGAAGATGGTGCTGAGCAAGTTGAATCCCGCCATTCCCACGCTGCCGGAAGTGCTGAAAGCCCGCGGCTACCGGCTGGCGGCGTTCACCGGCGACGCCGGCGTGAGCGGCAAGTTCGGCTACGCCCGCGGCTATGAGCAGTACCTGGACAAGGTGAAGTTCGGGGGGTTCGACCAGTCCATCCCCGCCGCCGTGGAGTGGCTGAAGGCCAACCACGGCGAGAAGTTTTTCATGTTTCTGCACGGGTACGACGCCCACGGCCAGTACGACCCGCCGGGCGGGTATCGCCGCGCGTTCGTGAAGAACTACGCCGGCCCGCTGCGCGGCGGCAAAGAGGAGCAGGGGAGGTTGCGGGAGGAGGGGTTGGACAACAAGGGGAGTCTTCCGGGCGCGGACGAGCCGGTGCTGCCGAACGTGACGCCGCAAGACTTCGCGTTTCACGAGGCGCTCTACGACGAGAAGATCCAGGACGCCGACCGCCGCTTCGGCGAGTTTCTGAAGACGCTGGACGACCTCGACCTGCGAAAGAAGACCATCATCGCCGTCTTCGCCGACCACGGCGAGGAGTTTGGCGAGCACGGCTACTTCGACCACGGCCCCACGCTCTATGACGAAATGATCCACGTCCCGCTGCTCATCTCCCTGCCCGGTGGAACCGGCCGGCGGGTGGCGTCGCAGGTGCGCAGTTTCGACGCGCTGCCCACCGTGCTCGACCTCATGGGCGAGAAAGTTCCGTTCATGACCCACGCCGTCAGCCTGTTGCCGGCGATGAACGGCCGGCCGCAGCCGCTGGAGGCGTTCTCGGAGACGGACTATCGCCTGGTGACGCACAAGCGCGCGGTGTGCGACGCCGCCGGGCGGCACAAGTTTATCCTGACGTTGGAGTCGGGGAAGAAAGAGTTGTACGATCTCAAAAGCGATCCGTCGGAGAAGACCAATCTCGCCGCGACCGAGACTCGGATCGCCTACGAAATGGAGCAGCGGCTGCTCGCCTGGATGGCGTCGATGGACCAGAACCCGGCCAACTACCGGGATCGCGGGGAGAGCGTCATCATGGAGTACTGAGCGCACGGACGCTTCGCGCGCGCCGCTTCCGAGGGACGGGGGACGGGGGACGAGGGACGCGGGGAGATGGGGAGATGGGGGACAAGGGATGGAGGGCCCGCCCGATCTCCGCCACCGCGCTTCGCGCCGCGCTCCTGCTGATCGCGCTGGCGTGGGCCGGGTCGCCGGCGGGGTGCGTCTCCGGCGCGCCGGAGTCGCGGGCCACGGACCAGCCGGTTGCCGCCCCCGGCACGGGGGAACCCGCCGCCGCCGTGACGCCGGCCGTGCCGCGGCCGAAGCGGGTGATTCTCATCTCTTTCGACACGCTGCGGCCGGATCACGTGCATGGCCTGGGCTACGAGCGCGAGACGACCCCCCATCTCGACGCCTTCGCCCGCGAGGCGGTCACCTTCACCACGGCGGTGTCGCAGTCGTCGTGGAGCCTGCCCAGCCACGCCTCGCTCTTCACGTCGCAATACGTCGAACGGCACGGCGCCAGCATGCGGACGCCGCTCGCCGACGGGGCGGTGACGTTGGCCGAGGTGCTGGCAGCCTGCGGGTACGAAACCGCGGCCTTCACCGGCGATTTCCACGTGGGCGCGGAGTACGGCCTGGCGCAGGGATTCACAATCTACGACGACGACACCCCCTTCGCCCCCTTCGCGCACACCGTTCCGCTCGCGCGACGCTGGCTGGCACAGCGGCGCGAGCGCCCGACGTTCCTGTTCCTGCACGGGTACGACGCGCATGCGCCCTACCAGGTTCCCAGCCCCGATGACCGGCGCTTCGATCCCGAGTACGCCGGTTTTCTCAATCAGGTGACGCTGGACCATGAGTTAGGCGACATCCTCTCCAGCGGCCTGCCCCGCGCCGCCGTCCCCGGCGCCGGCGCCGGCGCCGGCGGGGGCGAGGGCGGTGGGAGCGGGAACCGGGACGGGCGCACGCGGGGCGACCGGTGGGCGACGGAGGCCTACACGGAGCGCGACCAGCGCCACCTCATCGCGCGCTACGACGGCGCCATTCACTGGGCGGATCAGCAACTGGGCGGTTTCTTCGCGTTCCTGAAGAGTGAAGGACTTTTCGACGACTCGCTGATCGCCGTGGTCTCCGATCACGGTGAGACGCTGGGCGACCACGGCCAGGTGCTGGCGCGCATGCACGGCGGCGTGTACGAAGAGGGTATTCGCGTCTTCTGCGCCCTGCGCATCCCGCGCGCGGCGCGGGCCGGAGACCGCGTCGCCACGCCGGTCGGCCTCATCGACGTGGCGCCGACCATCCTCGACGCCCTCGGCGTCCCGGCGCCGGCGGAGTTCCAGGGGCGCAGCCTGCTGCCGTGGTACGCCGGGCGGGCCGGCAAGACGGATGAGGTGCGGCCCTGCCAGTTCTCCACCATGACGCCCGGCCGCGACGCCGTGCGCGGCTCGCGCTGGAAACTGATCGATTTGCCGGGCGAGCGGATGCTGTTCGACCTGACCACGGACCCTGAAGAGCGCCGCGACGTGGCCGAAGAACACCCCGACGTCGTGCGAGAGATGGAGAGCCGCCTCGACGAGTGGCGCGAGAGCAACCGGCGCGATCCTCTGGCCCCCGCGCCCGAGGCGGAGGAGGACGACGCCACCGAGGATGACGTGTCGCGCCGCCTCTCCCGCGCCGGCTACTGGTGGCTCTCGCGCTCGTTCCCCGCGAACACCGGCCGGCGCGTGCGGCTGGGCCGGGGCGCGTTCTTCTCCGAGCGCGACGGTCTGATGATCGGCGGCGAGGCGCTCTACCGCTGGGACGGCGTTTTCTGGCGGTTGGCGCGGCGGGAGGCCGGCGAGCGCTTCCGGCGCGTCGAGGTGGAGCCGGGGGGGCGGCCCGATCGCCCGGCCTACCGCGTGCTGGGCGCGCAGGGGTTTCTGGTGTTCCAGGACGACCGCTGGCGGCGGGAATCTCCCGCCTGGCTGCCTACGGGGGCGCGAGACTTCCGCGTGCTTCCCGCGACCGCCGCCGGCGAGGCGCGGCGCCTCCTGGCGGCGGGTGACGTGCTGCTCGCGGTCACGGGGTCCACGGTGGCGGCGTCGCAAAGTTTCCCCGGCGCCGGGTTCCACACGCTGCACGTGCGCGACGGGTCGTTCGCCGTGGCGCTGGGGGAGAAGGGAGCCTTCGCCACCTGGGACGGGGCGGAATGGACGCGGGTGGACGCGCCGGCGCCCTACCGCCTGAACGACGCCGCCTTCGCGGCGGGCGGCGTGGTGGTGGTGGTGGGCGACCACGGCACGCTGCTGGACTTCGCCGGCGGCCGTTTCACGCGCCACCCCATGATGGCGCCCGTGCCCTACGAGGGCGTGGTGGCCTTTCCCGACGGCCGCCGCTGGGCTGGTGGCGGCTACGGCACGCTGCTCTCCTTTACGAACGGGGCATGGAAACGCGAGCCTCGCGGAACGGCGGAAGACGTGGCCTTTCTGGCCGCCGATCCGTCGGGCCGGCTCTGGGCCTTCGGCAAGGAAGGAGACATTCTGCGGCGCGAGGGCGAGCGCTGGTCGTCGCAATGGGAGGAAGTCTGGCACGGCGGGCGCACGCCCGTGGCCGCCGCCCGCGCGCCGTCCGGCGCGCGCTGGGCGGTGGACGCCTCCGGCAAGTTCCTGCGGTTCACGCCCGGCGGCGGTGGTGAAACCGGCGGCGCGCCGGCCCGGTGGAGCGCCACCGGCTTCGTGGCCGAGCGCGCCATCCGCGACATCGCCTTCGCGCCCGATGGCCGCGGCTATGCCGTCGGCAAGTCGCTGCTGGCGCTGCGCCTGGCCTCGCCCAGCGGCGGCGCGAGCGGAGCGGAATCGGCGAAGGCCGCGCCCCCGGGCCAGGGATCAGGCGAGTGGGTCGCCGCGCCCGTTCCTCTTATCGCCGGCGCGCCCGCCTCGCCGCGCCCCACGTTGAACGGCGTGGCGTTCAGCCCGGACGGCGAGGCCTGGGTCGTGGGCGACCGCGGGCTGGTGTTGCGGGAGGAGGCCGGCGGCCAGTTCCGGGTCGTCGAGACCCCCGTGAAGAACGACCTCGCCGCCATCGCGTTCTCGTCCGACGGCAAGGGCTGGGCCGTCGGCGCCGGCGGCGCGATCCTGCGCTGGATGGGCAGCCGCTTCGAGCGCGTGGTATTTCCGCTTCCGCCGCCACCGCCACCGCCGGTGGCGGACCTCGCCTGGGTGGTGGCGGTCGACAACCGCACCGCCTACGCCGGCGGCGCGCGCTGCCTGTTGCGATGCGCCGAGGGAACGTGGTCTCACGTGTTGGCGCGGCCAAGCCTGGAAGCGGCCAGCCCCGTGGGGCCTCCTGGGACGGTGGGCGCTCCACGCCAAGGCCCGGACATGCCCGGCGCCGGCGCCGGCGTCGGCGTCGGCGACGCGCCGTTCGGAACCGCGCGCCCGCTGTTTCGCGGGCCGGAGAGCGGCTTTCTGGCTTCCGGCGGGGGTCGGCTCATTCGCTTCGAGCGCGGCGAAATGACGTTGCTGCCGGAGATTCCTCCACCCGCCGAGAGGGCAGCGCTGGACGGGCGGTGGCGGCCGCGCATCGCCGCCCTGCTGGCCGCCGACGACGGCGCGCTGGAGATCGTCGTGCGCAACGGCGGCTTCGTGCACCGCTGGGACGGCGCGCGGTGGGAGGCGGTGGTTCCGTGAGCGACAATCCCAAGCGGGTGTCGGCGGTCTGGGCATCTCTGGTCTGAGGACTGACGACCGATCCCCGGCGACGGATCTCGGGCGAACACGAGGAAAGGATCCGCAATGACTCGCCGTGCATTCCAGCCGCCGCGCGCGGTCTTCGCGCTGGCTGGGGCTGTGGTGGCGCTGGTCGCGCCGGGGCGCGCGTGGGGGGAGGAGTCCGCCGCGGGGGGCGGCGTCCCGCCCGCCCCGCCCACCGTGGCGGAGGCCCGGTCGGCCGCCGAGGAGGTGCGCTACGTTCCCGCGGAGTTCGCGGCCAAGGTCGAGCCGCCCGGCGGGGAATCGGGAAAGGCGGCGGCCCGGCCGGAGCGCGTCTCGTTCCCGTCGCCGGTGACGTCACCGCATGAGTCGAACAACCGGGCCTACTTTCTGCACTACGCGCCGGAGAAGGAATCGAAGACGCTCATTTTCGTGCTGCCCTTCCACGGCAGCCAGAACACGCTCGTGGAGGGGCTGTTCGCCCGGCGGTTCGTCCGGGCGGGCTGGCATGCCGCGATCATGCCGCTCGCCTACCAGTATGATCGTGCGCCGGCGGAGACGGCTTCGGGCGCGCTGTTTCTCACCGACGATCTGGCGCAGACGCGGGCGAACTGGCGGCAATCGCTGCTCGACGTTCAGCGGGCGAAATGGTGGCTGGCGAAGGAGCGCGGCATCGAACATTTCGGCGTCTTCGGCATCAGCCTCGGCGCGTCGGCGGGGGCGGCGCTGTTCGCCATCGACCCGGCGTTCGAGGCCGGGGCCTTCCTGGTTCCGGCGGGCGAGGTGGAAGAGTTGATCTGGAACTCGCCCTACGGCAAGAAGATCAAGGCGACGCTGCTCCAACGCGAGTACACCTGGGAGCGGTTGCAGCGTGAGTGCCGGCCGCTCAACCCCTCGACGGTGGCGCCGCTGGCGCGGGCTCGCGCCGCGCGGATGTTCATGATCGCCGCGAAGGACGACGAAGTCGTGCCGCGCGCCACCAGCGAGCGCCTTCACGCCGCGCTGGGCGCGCCCCGGCTGCTCTGGCTGCCGGGCACGCACGCCGGCTCGCTGGCGCTCGTGGGGCGTTACCTGCCGGCGCTGGTGGACCATTTTGAGAAGGCCTTCGCCGCCGGTCCGCCCAAGGCCGCGCCGGGCGTCGAAGGCGGCGAAGAGTTCTGAAGTCGTCCGCGGGCGGGGGTGGCGCTCGCGCCTACCGGGGGCGTTCCGGGGCGAGTTCGCGGATCGCCTGCCACGAGGCCTCGTCGAAGCGGTCGATGGCCAGCGCGCGGCGGAAGGCGGTGCGGGCGAAGTCGTCCAACCCCTGGAGGGCGTAGATGCGGCCGCGGAGCGCGAAGATCTCGCCCGCCTCGGGCGCCAGTTTCTCGGCGGCGCGGAGAGCGTCCAGGGCGTCGACCAGGTTGCCCCGCTCGCCGAGCGCCACTTCGCACCTCGCCGCGCCGATGAGCGCCGGCGCCGTCGGCCCGAGGTCCTGGCAGCGTCGCCAGAGGTCGAGGGCCTGGCGATGCAACCCGACCCGCTCCGCGAGTTCGGCGCGGGCGGCGAGCACCACGGGCAGATCGCCGAGCGCCTTCTCCGCCACGGTGAGCGCGCGGTCGGCGCGTTCGACGCTCCCGGCGGGGGAGCGGAGTTCCGCCACGGCCAGCAGCAGGTCGCGGCCGGCCGCGTAGGTGTCGAAAGCGGCTTTCCACTCGCGCAGGGGGGCGAAGCGCGCGCGGTCGGCGGCCGGCGCCTTGTCGAGCCAGCGGCGCAGGTAGGCACGGGCGTCGTCGGCGCGATCCTTGAACGAGAAGAGGTAGAGCGCCACTTTCACGGCCGTCCACTGCGCGACCTGCCGCCCGGCGTAGGCCGCGATGGTATCGGCGTGGAGCCGCTCGAACCCCACCGTCTGCTCCTGCTGGCCGCTGCGCACGGTGAGCGCGCCGTCGCCGACGGCGGTGATGGTGACCTGCACCTCGCCCCCGCCACGGGCGAAGCGGAGGTCGGCCAGCGCCAGGGCGTTCTGCTCGCGAACCAGGGCGGCGCGCAGGCCGGCGTGCACCTCGTCGATCCAGGCGAGGTCGCGCTCAAACGTGGTCTCGATGAACGACTTCAGTTCCGGCGGCGCGCCGGGGGCGGCGCGGCCCGCCGCGACGCTCTTGCGGCACTGGGCCACCCCACCGCGAAGCAGCGCCTCCCGGGCCTCGGCCGGCAGGCGCGCGGCGGACTCCGCCGCGGCCGTCGCGGTGGCGGCGGCGGCGCGAGAGCGCTCGGCGCGCCGGCCCTGTTCCGCGGCCAGGAGGGTGGCGACGCTCTCGAGACCCGCGGTTCCGGCCGAGCGTGCCGTGGGTTCAGGCACGGCCGCCAGCGCGCGGTAGATTTCGCGGGCGTCGAAGATCGCCCCGGAATCAATGGCGGCCGCGGCAACCGCGGCCTGGGCGGCAGCCGCGCGCGCCACGTCAGCCTCGAGCGCCGCCAGCGCCCGGTCAAAGGCCGGCGCCACGGCCACCGAGCGGAGGTCGCCGGCCGCCTCCGTGAAGTGGCTGAGCGCGCCCGCCAGGTCGTGGGCGGCCAGCCGCGCGCGGGACTCCGCGAGGCGCGTGTCAAGCCGCGCCAGGCGAGCGTGGTCATCGGCGCTCTGCTGCTGATCCGCGACGATCTTGAGGATGCGGTCAATCTCCCGCATGGCGGCGTGCGCCTCGGCGGTTTGGGGGAATGAGGAGGCGACGTCGCGGTAGATGACGATCTGCTCTTCCGGCAGCACGCCGGGTCGGGAGGCTTCCTCACGCGCGGCGGCCAGCGCCTCGGCCGCGGTGCGGGGCCGCCGCGGCGCGTCCGGGTC
>JACQVU010000423.1 GCA_016209585.1 Planctomycetota bacterium | reverse complement strand
TGTCGTTCACGATGGCCACCGAGAGAATGAAGCGCGCCTCCAGCGTTTCCCCCCGCCCGGTCCGCCGGAACGTGTTCAGCGTGATGCCGATGCTCGAGGCCGCCAGCATGCCCCCGAAGAAGAGCGCGGCGCGGTGCAGCGCGAACCCCTGCGTCGCGTCGTCCTCCACCGGCAACCAGGCGCGGGCGCACCAGAGGTAGCCGGCGAAGCCGGTGATGAAGGGCAGGAAGGCCCCGATCATCGCCACCAGGTAGGAGCGCAGCGGCGCGGCGGCCAGGTCGCCCACGCGCGACTCGAACCCCACGACGAACAACACCAGAATGATGCCGAGGTCGGAGAGGAACGACAGCATCGCCTCCGCCTCCGGGCCAGTCAGTTTGTCGACCACCCCCCCGCCGCCACGCGCCGCGAGGAGGGAAAGCAGGTTGGCGATGACCACCCCGACCAGCAACTGGCCGAGGATCGGAGGCCGGCCCAGGCGCTTGCACAGCGCGCCGGCTCCGTTCCCGGCGGCCAGCACCACGCCGATCAGCAGCAGGGCGTACTTCAGCGCCATCGCGGGCCTCCCGGGCCGGGCGGTTCGCCAACGTCGCGCGCGCCGGCGCGCGCCCCTGGCCAAACGAACCGCATGCACGGATTATAGAAGTCGGCCCGCCATTCTCAAGCCGCGGCGGGGCTTACCTCCCCACGGCGTAGGCCGTTTCCTTGCGTGGCGAGGCGGCCGCGGTGAGCACGCCGCTGCGCGGATCGCGGGCAATGGCCAGCACGCGGCCGTTGGCCCAGGGGCCGGCACGCTCCACCAGGTGACCCCGCGCCGCGAGGACGTCCAGCACCGCCGCCGGCACGCGCGCCTCCACCACCACCTTTCCCGGCTCGGCCCGGCGCGGATAGAAACTCGATGGGAAGTGGGTCGTGTGGAAGGTTGGCGCTTCCACCGCTTCCTGCGGCGGCATGCCGAACACCGCCATGTTGAGGAAGCATTGCAGCGTCCACTGGTCCTGCTGGTCGCCGCCGGGAGTGCCGAAGGCGACAATGGTCCCGTCAGCCATCCGGGCGAGGGAGGGGGTGAGCGTGGCGCGCGGCCGCTTGCCGGGGGCCAGGGCGTTGGGGTGCGCGGGGTCCAGCGAGAACATCTGGCCGCGCGTGCCCAGCGCGAACCCCAGCGCCGGAATGCGCGGCGAGGATTGCAGCCAGCCGCCGGAGGGGGTGAGGCTCACGAGGGCGCCGAAGCGATCCGCGGCGTCGACGTGAGTGGTGTCGCCCGACAACGCCGACGGCTCCGACGTGGCGCGAGCCGTCGCCGCGCCGAGGGAAGTTCCCGGCGCTTGCGTGACCCGCGCGTGCGGTCCGCGGCCCGGCCGCAGCACCTGCGACGCGGCCTGGGGGTCCACCAGCGCGCGGCGGGAGGCGGCGTACTCGGCGGAGAGCAGGCGACCGAGGTCGACGGAGGTGAAGTCGGGGTCGCCATACTCGAACTCGCGGTCGGCGAAGGCCAGTTTCGCGCACTCGATCACCGTGTGGACGTAGTCGGCGCTGTTGTGACCCATGGCGCGAAGGTCGAAGCCCGCGAGCAAGGCCAACTGCTGCAGGAAGACCGGCCCCTGCGTCCACGGACCGCACTTGAAGACCACCCCGCCGCCGAACGGCGCGCTGACCGGGGTCTCCACCCGGGCGCGCCAGGCGGCCATGTCTTCCGCGCGGAGCAGCCCGCGGCGCGCGACCCCCGTGGCGTCCCCCGCCGCGGTTTCGCGGGCGAAGCGGTCGATCTCCCGCGCGACGAAGCCGGTGGCGAACTCCCGGCGCGCGGCCTCAATCCCGGCCTCGCGCGAACCACCGGCCCGCGCCTCGGCCTGGATCAACCGGTCCAGCGTCCGCGCCAGGTCCGGCTGCGCGAGCAACGTTCCGACCGCCACCGGCTCGCCGGCGGGGAAGAAGACGGCGCGCGTCGCCGGCCAGTCGTCGAACGACGCGGCCCCCAGCGACGCCAGGAAGTCGCGCAGGGAGCGGTACATCGGGAACCCGTCCGCGGCCCACTCACGCGCCGGCGCCAGCACGTCGGCCAGCCGCAGCCGCCCCCAGCGCAGGAGTGCCAGCGAGAGCGTGTCGAAGATCGCCGGCGTCGTCGCCGGGAGCAGGCCGTTCCCCGGAACAATGCCCAACCCGGCCGCGCGAAACGAGTCGATGGTGGCCGCGGCCGGCGCCACGCCCTGGCCGCTCACGGCGTGCATGGTCCCCGCGCCCCCGCCGCCGCCCGGTTCATACACCAAGAGGGGCGCCTCGCCGCCCAGGCCGCAGAGGTGCGGCTCGACCACAGAGGAGGCGAAACCCGCGGCCGCGGCGGCGTCAACCGCCGTGCCGCCACGTTCGAGCATCGCGTGCCCCGCCATAGCCGCCAGGTAGTGGCCGGCGGTGACCATGCCGAAGACCCCGCGCAGGTTGGGGCGGCAGGTGAACGGCGCGGACGCCGCGGGCGTCACCGGCGGAGCCATGCTTCCGGTTCCAGCGTGTTGATCACCAGCGCGGCGGGCAACAGGGCCTTGCGGGCCATGAGCAGGCCGTAGGAAAGGTCGTCGATGCCGGCCACGTCGTGCGCGTCGGGGTTGATCGCCACGCGCGCCCCCAGGTCGCGCAGCAACCCGCCGTGCCGCCAGTCCACGTCGAGGCGGCGGGGGTTGGCGTTCAACTCGATGATGGTCCCGGCCCGCGCCGCGGCGCGCAGCACGGCCTCCATGTCCATGGCGTAACCCTCGCGCTGCAGCAGCAGCCGGCCGGTGGGGTGGCCAAGAATGGTGGTCCGCGGGTTCTCCACCGCCCGGATCACGCGCGCCGTCATCGCCTCGCGCGACATCGAGAACTGCGAGTGCACCGACGCCACGATGAAGTCGAACTCGGCCAGCACCGCCTCCGGATAGTCCAGCGAGCCGTCCGGCAGGATGTCGGATTCAATCCCCTGCATGATACGCAGGCCGGAAAACTCCGCCTGGAGCGCCGCGATCTCCTGGCGCTGCGCCCGCACCCGGTCGATCGACAACCCCCCGGCGTAGGAGGAGGTGCGCGAGTGGTCGCAGACCCCGGCGTACGAAAACCCGCGCTCCGCCGCCGCGGCGAGCATCTCCCGCAGGGTGTTCCGGCCGTCGGACCAGGTGGTGTGGAAGTGCAACAGCCCGCGCAGGTCCGCGCGCTCCACCAGCCGGGGAAACGCGCCGGCGGCGGCGAGGTCCACTTCGCCATTCCCCTCGCGGCATTCGGGTGGAACGAACGACAGGCCCAGCGCCGCGTAGATCTCTTCTTCCGACCCGCCCGGCGGGACGTCGTCGCCGCCGTCGCCGGCTTGTGAGAGACCGCCCGGATCGAGGCTCAAGCCGCGGGCTGCGGCGCGCGCGGTCAGCGCGGCCAGGTGCCCCCGCGAGCCGGTGGCGAAGAGCAGGCCGGCGCCGAAACGCTCCGGCGTGACGATCCGCAGCGCGGCCGACAGACCGCCTACCAGGGTGACCGCGGCGTGATCCCCCGTTCGGCTAGTCACGGTCTGCACGCCGCGCGCGTTGGCGAAGGCGTCGAGCGCCCCCGCGAACGACGCCGCCGGAGCGGCGGCGAGAACCTCGATGGTCCGCGCCCTCTCCCGCGCGCGCCGAACCTCGCCGGCCACCTCGACCGCCTGGACGCCCGGCGCCGCCCGGACCACCGCCGCCAGCCGGCTGGCCTCAGCCAGGGCGGTGGGGAGAATGGTGAACCCCTGGAAGCGCTCCAGTTCCTGGAGGGCTGCGAGGATGTTGGCCTGTGACTTTTCGCCAAAGCCGGTCAGGGCGGCCACGCGGCCTTCGCGGCAGGCGCGGGCCAGGTCTTCCAGGCTGGCCACCCCCAACCCCCGCCAGAGCGCGCGCACCTTGGAAGCGCCCAGGCCGCGGACCGCCGCCACCTCCAGCAGGCCGGAGGGAACGGCGGCCCGCAGGCTCTCGTGGAACGCCAGCCGGCCGGTGGTACTCAATTCGTGAAGTTTGCGCGCCAGCGCGTCGCCGATGCCCTTCAGTTCCTTCACCCGCCCCGCGCCCACCAGTTCCGCCACGGGCCGGCTCAGGTCTTCAATAACGCGCGCCCCGGTCACGTAGGCCCGAGCCTTGAAGGGGTTCTCGCCGGACAACTCCAGCAGCAGCCCGATCTCGCGGAGAACGCGCGCCACTTCCCCGTTGTCCATTACGAAGCCGCCGGCGGCTGCAAGACGTGGCCGCATTTCGCGCAGGTCCGCAGGTCGGGGCGCGAGAAGAACTCCTGGATGACCGGCTTGATCTGCTTGGCCAGGTTGGTCAGGTGGAAGGCGGCGTCGTGGAGGACATGGTCGCACGCCGGGCAATACCAGCGCAGGTGGTCGTTCAGCGTCTTCGGCCGCTTGTGCTCCACCACCATTCCCACCGTGCCCGCCGGCCGTTGCGGCGAGTGGGGAATGCCGGACGGCAGAAGAAACACCTCGCCCTGCCGGATGGGGATGTCGCGCGGCCGGTCGTTCTCGCGGATGCGCAAGGTAATGTCGCCCTCGATCTGGTGGTAGAACTCCTCCGTGGGGTTGATGTGGTAGTCGGCCCGCTGGTTCGGCCCGCCCACGATCATCACCATGAAACTCGTGTCCTCCCACACCAGCGCGTTGCCCACCGGCGGCTGGAGCAGCGCGCGATGTTCCGCGATCCATGCTCGCAGGTTGAACGGCGGGCCGACGGTGACCATGACGATCCTCCCTGGCGGACTGCTTCCCGCCCGCCCGTGGACGGGTGGCGGCGCGCGCGGCTTCCGTCGCCGTCCGACGCGATCACGCGCCGCGATTCTAGCGGATCCCGGCCCTATCGTCCATTTGGACCGCGCGCCCAAGGGCCCGTTTTGGCGCCGCGGGCTTTTTTTTTCGGCGTCGGGCGCCGGCCCCCTTCTTTCGCTCGACCGCGGCCCGGGGCATGGTTAGAAGGCTCTGCTCGGCGCCTTTGGCGCTTGCAAACTCCCGTCAGGAAGCAGAGATTCAAGTCCGGCGCAACACCATGTCGTCGACGGATCAAGAACAAGAATGGCAGACGCGAAAGCGGCGCATCGACCCGCTGCTTGACGCGCTGGGCTGGCGGCGGGCCAAGCACCCCAGTCACGCGGCCTGCCGGATTGAGGAGTACGAGACCGACAATGGTCCCGCCGACTACGCGCTTGCCGTCGGTTCGCGCGTGCTGGGCATCGTGGAAGCAAAGAAACTCTCGCTTGGCGCGCAAAACGTCCTGACGCAGGCCGAGCGTTACGCGCGAGGCGCAACAGACAACTCGTTCGATTTCGATGGCGTGCGCGTGCCATTTTTGTACTCCACGAATGGCGAAGTGATCTGGTTTCGCGACGCTCGACACCGCCTCAACCGCTCGCGCCGCATCGCCGTTTTTCACTCGCCAGCCGCGCTGAGCGAGTTACTGGAGCGCGACTCCGCCGCCGCCTGCCAAGCGATTGAGACTCTGGCCAACAACCACGATGCGCTTCGCGCCTACCAGAAGGAGGCGAACGCCGCGGTCGAACGCGCCATCGCCGCCCGCAAACGCGAACTGCTGGTGGCGATGGCCACCGGCACGGGGAAGACCTTTACCCTCGTGAATCAGGTTTACCGCCTCATGAAGACCGGCGTCGCTCGGCGCGTTCTGTTCCTCGTCGACCGCCGCGCGCTGGCGGCGCAAGCCGTGCGCGCGTTCAAGAGTTTTAGGCCGGAGCCGGCGCTCTCATTCGACCAGATTTACGAACTGTACAGCCAAGCGTTCCGGCGTTCCGACTTCGACGCGAACGAAGGGTTCGATCCTACCGTTCTGCCGGGCGAGTACTTGCTCGCCCCCAGGCCCGGCCACGCCTTCGTCTACGTCTGCACCATCCAGCGGATGGCGATGAATCTCTTTGGGCGACAAGCCGCGGCCGAGGCGTATGGCGAACTGGAAGGGGGCGACGAAGACGCCGACAGGCTCGATATCCCCATCCACGCTTTTGATCTGGTGATCGCCGACGAATGCCACCGCGGCTACACCGCGCGGGAGATCTCCGTCTGGCGCGATACGCTCAATTACTTCGATGGCATCCGCATCGGCCTGACGGCTACGCCCGCCGTGCATACCACCGCCTACTTCGGGTCGCCTGTCTACCGCTACACCTATGAGCGCGCGGTGCATGAAGGGTTCCTCGTCGACTACGACGTGGTGAAGGTCAACTCCGACGTGCGCCTCAAGGGGATATTTCTCCAAGAGGGTGAGCAGGTGGGCCTGGTCGACCGCGAGACGGGCGTCGAGCGGCTTGACGCCCTGGAGGACGAACGCCAGTTTGAGGCGCCGGAAGTGGAGCGGAAAGTCACCAGTCCTGACTCCAACAAGAAGATCGTCGAGGCGCTCCGCCGGTTCTGCGACGATCACGAGCAGAAGTATGGCCGGTTTCCCAAGACGCTGATTTTCGCGGCGAACGATCTGCCGCATGTCTCCCACGCCGACCAACTGGTGAAAACCTGCCGCGACGTGTTCGGGCGCGGCGACGCCTTCGTCGACAAGATCACCGGTCGCGTGGACCGCCCGCTCCAACGCATCCGGGAGTTCCGCAACCGCCCGAACCCCGGGATCGCGGTAACTGTCGACCTTTTATCGACCGGCGTGGATATCCCCGACCTCGAAGTGATCGTTTTCCTGCGGTCCGTGCAATCGCGCATTCTGTTCGAGCAGATGCTGGGGCGTGGAACGCGCAAGGGGGAACAGTTCCCCAACAAGTCTCACTTCACCGTCTTCGACTGCTTCGGGGGAACGCTGATCGAGCGGTTCAAGAAGGCCACGTCCATCACCAGTGAGCCGCCGGTGGCGCCTTCGCGCGCAACCTCTGAGATTATCGACGAAATCTGGAACAACCGCGATCGCCCGTACAACATTCGCTGCCTGGTCAAACGTCTCCAACGCATCGACAAGGAGATGGCGGGCGAAGCCCGCGAGATCTTCAAGCCGTTCATCCCCGAGGGCGACGTGGCTGGGTTCGCCGCGGCGTTGCCCGACCTCCTGGCACGGAAGTTCAACCACACGATGAAGGTTCTGCGTGACAAGCAATTTCAGGACTTGCTGGTCACCTATCCACGCCGGAAAGAATCGTTCCTGGTCGCCATCGCGTCGCAAGACACCGTGACCACTGAATGGCTTCTGCGCGACGACGCCGGCCGGACGCTCAAGCCGGAAGACTACCTGGCCATGTTCGCCCGGTTCGTCAAGGAGAACCCCGCGAAGATCGACGCCATTCGCATTTTGCTCGATCGCCCGCGGGAGTGGTCCACCGCCGCCCTCGCCGAGTTGCGCGACAAACTCAAACAGACGCGCGAGCGGTTCACGCCCGAACTCCTCCAAAAGGCGCACGAGGTCCACTTCCGCAAGGCGCTGGTGGATATCATCAGCATGGTCAAGCACGCTGCGAAGGAGGCCGAGCCGCTGCTCACGGCGGAGGAGCGCGTCACCCAAGCGTTCAACAAACTCACCGCTGGCAAGACCTTCACGCCGCCACAACAGCAATGGCTGAAGCGAATTCGTGAGCACCTGGTCGAGAACTTGTCCATCGACCAGGCGGATTTCGACGTGGTTCCAGCTCTTCAACGGCCCGGCGGATGGGTGGCGGCGGACAGGGCGTTCGACGGCGAACTCACTCGCCTGCTCCGTGAAGTGAACGCGGCCTTGGCGGCTTGAGAAGTCGAATGCCCGACATCGTCCAAAAACTCTGGGGCTTCTGCCACACGTTGCGCCACGACGGCGTCGACTACGGCGACTACATCGAACAGATCACGTACCTCCTGTTCCTGAAGATGGCCGACGAGCGCGCCATCGCTCTGCCGAAGGGGTGCGCCTGGCCCACGCTGGCCGAAGAGTCCGGCACCGCCCTGATCGAACACTACGTCGGCCTCCTGCGGACCCTCGGCCGGCAACCCGGTATCCTTGGCGATATCTACGCCAAGAGCCAGAACCGCTTCAACAACCCGGTCAACCTCAAGCGCCTCATCAACCTGATCGACGAAACGCATTGGACCAGCCTCGACGTGGACGTGAAGGCCGAAGCCTACGAGGGTCTGCTGGAAAAGGCCGCCAGCGAAGGCAAGAAAGGGGCGGGCCAGTACTTCACGCCGCGCGTGCTAATAAAGTCCATCGTCCGATGCCTCAAGCCCGACCCGCGCGCCCGCGCCGACTTCACCGTCTGCGACCCCGCCTGCGGCACCGGAGGTTTTCTCGTGGCAGCCTACGAATGGCTGATGGAGCATAGTAAGGGGGGCGCGCTGGACCGCGATCTCGCCAAGCGAATCAAGAAGAACGTCTACCGCGGCCAGGAACTGGTCGAGCGCCCGCGGCGCCTCGCGCTCATGAACCTCTACCTTCACGGCATCGAACCCAGGCTCGTGCTCGGCGACACGATCTACGAAGCCCCTGCCTCCGACCGCTTCGACGTGATCCTCACCAACCCGCCGTTCGGCACGAAGGGCGCCAACCAGGCGCCCAATCGCGAAGACTTCACCATCGAAACCAGCAACAAGCAACTCAACTTCCTCCAGCACGTTTTGACGGTGATGAAACGCGGCGCGCGCGCCGGCGTCGTCCTGCCCGACAACTGTCTCTTCGCCGATCAGGCCGGCGACGTCTTCAAGATCCTCACGGCGGACTGCGACCTTCACACGGTCCTCCGCCTGCCGCGCGGCACGTTCACGCCGTACAGCCAGGGCGTCAAGGCGAACGTGGTCTT
>JACQVU010000441.1 GCA_016209585.1 Planctomycetota bacterium | reverse complement strand
ATGTCCTTCTGGTGGATTTTCAGTTCGCTCGCGCCGTCGCCGTCGTCGTCTTTCTCGATGTTCACCTCGTACTTGCCTTCGGGAACGCCGCGGATGGTGAACGAGCCGTCCTCGCCCGTGACGGCGGAAACGTTCGTGCCGGGGATCGTGACCTTCGCGCCCTTCACGGGCCTCGTGGGTTCCTCGGCGTTCGACGACTGCGACAACGCCGCGCCCGCGAGAGGCACGGCGACCACGCCGGAAATCACGCCAGCCGGCGCCGCGCCGGGTTGCGCGACGGTGATTCCACCCCCGCCCGCGCCGCCGGGGGTGGCGCCGGGTGGGTAGTTGGTCGTCGTCTGGTAGCAGGAGGTGACCAGCGCGGCGACGAGAAGCGACGCCAGCGCGGCGATGACGTGAACAGCGTGCGTGTCGTGGGCCATGGCACCCTCGTGGCGTGGGGTTCTGCTTCCCCTTGGGCGCCGCCCAGAGAATGGGCGCACACCCAAAGCACCGAGCGAGGTCCTACCACAGACCCGAGCGAACACCTTGAGCGGCGCCCAAAACGGACGCCGCTCCGGCTGCTCCATGTTCGCTCGTGAAACGTGGTAGGTTTCGCCCGGCAGGAAACAATCGGAGCGATTGCTTCCAATCAGGTTGTCAACGGATCAACGATGTGCTTCTCCTTTTGTCTTCACGCCGCGCGCCCGACACGGGTCGGCGCGCCACATGGTGGTGGGAGAATACCACGTCGTTCGAGCGCGTCAAGGGGAAGTCGCGCGGTCTCGCGTTGGCGCCGGGGGGTGAGGCCTCACCCGCGGGCCAGGCGCTCGACAATGGCCGCGCCGCCCTCGCGGTTTCGCTTGCCGCTGCCGGCGGTGGCGTGGTGGGCTGAGAGTCTATTTCGGTAGACCATTCGCGCTGCGCCCTCTTTTCCAACGCCCCCCCGAAAAAACCAATCTTGCTGCCTGACGCCACGCGGCCGCGGGATCGTACGTCCACCGGGGAGGTGAACGGTTACGAGCGGCAAGAGGCGCGCCACGCTGCTGCGGACGCGGGAGACGGCGCACCTCGGACACTGGGAGGATTTCGCGTGGAAGTTGTACGCCATCGCGTTGGTGGTGGGTCCGCGGCTCGGCATGCGTTCACGAGGGGCGAAACAAGAGCCGGGAGCGTGAGCGACCGGTTCGTTCGCGTGCGATTCGCCCCTGACCCGTCGCTTACGCTCCGGGATCCTGTTCCGCCGGCGCCCGCTGGGACAAAGAGAGCGCCCAGCGCCTGCTCTCTCTGCGCGTGGCGTGGCGCAACGGCGAGTGGCAACGCCTCCACCCCGACGTGAATCCGCAGTACATCAAGCACCACCTGGCCGCGTAAAAGGGGCGTACAAGAACGATCTGCACCCGCTGAGATTTCGGCGCTTGACCGGCCCCGCCGGTCTGGTATATTTTCTCTCCCTTCGTGGCGGGCTTGACGCCGGAAGGGGCGCGGGACTGTGGCGTGGCGCGAGGGAGCGCCCGGAACGGAGCAGAGCGAGCATGCTGAATCGGCAGCGGAGTTTCATGGCCAAGGCGGGCGAGGTGACCCGCGCGTGGCACCTGGTGGACGCGACCGACAAGGTGCTGGGGCGGCTGGCCTCGCGCATCGCCCTGGTGCTCCAGGGCAAGCACCTGCCCACCTACACGCCGCACGTGGACGCCGGCGACTTCGTCGTGGTGGTCAACGCCGAGAAGGTGGCGGTGACCGGCCGCAAGGAGCAAGACAAGGTGTACCGGCGCCACACCTACTACATGGGTGGGCTGCGCGAGGAGCCTTTGAAGAAGATGCGCGCCGAACACCCCGACCGGATCATTCGCCTGGCCGTGAAGCGGATGCTGCCCAAGAGCGACCTTGGCCGGAAGATGCTGGGGAAACTCAAAGTGTACCGTGGTCCCGATCACCCCCACCAGGCGCAGAACCCCGCGCCGGTGGCGCTCCGCTAGGAGAGCGCCTGGAGAACTAGAGAGGACGTGACTGTGGCTGAGAAGCGCGCGGGAACCTGGTTCGTGGGCGTGGGGCGGCGCAAGACGGCGGTGGCCAGGGTGTTCGCCCGGGCCGGGGACGGGAAGTTCGAGATCAACGGCGAGACGCCGGAAGCCTTCTTTCCGCTCATCAACCACCGCGTCCACTTCTCCTGCGTGCTGGCCGACGCCGGCAAGGAGAAGGAAGTGGATATCCGGGTCAACGTCGCCGGCGGCGGCAAGACCGGGCAGGCCGGGGCCGTGCGGCTGGGCATCGCGCGGGCGCTGTTGTTTCTTTTTCCAGCCACGGAGACGGTGCTGCGCGACAAGGGGTATCTGACGCGCGACCCGCGGATGGACGACCGCAAGAAGTACGGCCAGGCGGGCGCGCGCCGGCGGTTCCAGTTCTCGAAGCGCTGATCGCGGGGCGCGTCGCGCGGTCGCCGGGACGGGGTGGCTTCGCGTCGAATGGGGAAGAACCTATTTCAGTAGGTGCTTCGTAGGCGGCGGGCGAGCGAGAGGGCTGGGAACGAGGAGCGGCGAAACGGCAGTATTACGGAGATCAATACGACGTTTCGCCGCGACGATGTTCCTGGCCATCGCAGCCGCCCGCCGACCGAATGACCTACTGAAAATAGGTTCTAAAGGCCGGTTCGGCGAAACCGGCGTCGCGGTATGGCTTCGGTTGCGACTTTGCCGCGCCCGGTGGTCCGCGTGGCGCTGCACGGCGCCTGCGGGCGCATGGGGCGGATGGTGATCGCGGCGCTGGCCGCCTCCAAGACCGCGCGGCTGGTGGCGGCCATCGATCGCGCCGCCGCGCCGGAGATCGGTCGCGACGCCGGGGAGGTGGCGGGCGTGGGAGCGCTGGGGACCCTCGTGTCGCCGGTGCTGACCCCCGCGACCGCGGTGGACGTGTGCGTGGACTTCTCGGCCCCGGCCGCGCTGCCGGGGCTGGTGGCCCAGTTGCTTCCGAGGAAGGTCCCCGCGGTGATCTGCACCACCGGCGTCGGCGCCGACGGGGCGCGGCTGATCGACGATCTGTCGCGGGTGGCGGGGGTGATCCACACCGCGAACACGTCGCTGGGCGTCAACGTGCTGTTGCAGGT
>JACQVU010000421.1 GCA_016209585.1 Planctomycetota bacterium | reverse complement strand
TGAAGGTCTGCGTGCCGAGCACCACGCTGGGGTCGGGGCAGTTGGTGGTCGTGGTGGCCATCGTGACCGTCCAGAGGCCCGTCAGGCTCGGAGCCTCTTTCGGCTTGGGCGCGGCGCTCGCGGGGGTCGAAACCTCGGTCAGGGGGCAGAGCGCCACAGCCACCACCAGCAAAACGATCCCGCGAATAAACGCGCCCTTGCGACCGCTGAAGTTCGCCGATGTGAGGGGGGGGGGTCATGTGTCTAGTTCCGGGAAGAGGTGCTGGGTGCTCGGTTCTGGGTGCTGGATAGGCGCCAACTTAACCGCGAGCGGAGTCTACATGGCGGAAGGAAACCGGTCAACCCAAAATCTGGTAGCCGCCCCACGACCTGACCACACACCGGGTCTACAGCGCGGCGCCGCGCCGCGTGAGTCGGTCCTGTCGCCTCGCGAGGCGAAACAAGACTTCGTGCATAGTCTATACTACTCCCTGCCCCCCCCCGCCGGGCGCTCACTCATCCCGATACCGGATTTCCAGCCGGGCCTCCGGCCCGGCCTCGATGGGGATCAGTTTCGCCCCGCCGGCGCGGATCTCGTGCGTGTGCAGCGCGACGCGCTCGCCATCGTCGCCGACCACGAACAGCGCCACCTCGGCCTCCCGCCCCTCGAGAATACCGGTGGGGTCCACCGAGCACTTCACGCCCCGCGGCGCGCGCACCCGCACCACCGACGCCCCGCCCTCCTCGTCGGCCTCAAAATGCACCTCCACCGGCCCGCGCACCGTGCCCCGCGTTCCCTCGCACCGCGCCAACCAGCCTGGGCGCGGCCGCACCAGCACCTCTTCATAGGCCGGCGCCAGCGGCGTCACCCCCAGCACCTCGTCGGAGAGCAGCATGGTCACCCCCGCCGCCGCCGCCCCGGCGCAGGCGGTGGAGGCGTCTTCCGGCCCGCCGTCGGGGCCGACCCACTCCCAGAAGGTGAACTGGGGATCGCGCCGGAGCATGTTGCGCCAGCAGCAGCCGATCACGTCGAAGGCCTCTTCCGAGGCTCCAGCGCGGAACCGCGCCATGGCCTCGAACGAGTTCAGGAAGGGCCAGACCCGCCCCGCGCCGGCCTCGGCCCCGGCGTCGTCGCCGTCTTCCGACAGCGTGCCGTACGAGGTGCGCATCGTCCGGCGCACGTACGACAGCGCCCGCTCGGCGTGCAGCGGGAGGCTCACGTCCAGCATCGGGCAGAAGATGTTCGCGTCCAGGGGGTGGCGGGCGCGGTCGGCGTCGCTTTCCACGTAGGCGCCGGCGTCGTCGTCCCAGAGGCGCTCGTTCACCGCCCGCGCCAGGTTGCGCGCCACCGCGCGGATGCTGGCCCAGCGCTCCTCCTGCCACGCCCACAGGCACATGCTCGCCAGGGAGCGCAGCGCCCAGATCAACAGCGCGTTGGCGAAGGTCACCGCCCCCACCCGCCTGCGCCCCGGCGACCAGGCGCGGCGCCACGGCGCGCCCGCCACGTACAGGCCCCCCGGCCCGACACGGGCCATGCAACGGTGCGTCAACTCCTCGGCCGCCGGCAGCGCCCGATCCAGGAACGCGGCGTCGCCCGTTTCATGGCAGTAGTTGGCCGCGGCCACCACCCACCAGAGAGAATCTTCGTCATCCTCGCCATGAGGCGCGCCAGCCCCCGATCCGCCTCCCGCCCCGGGCCGGTCGCCCCGCTCGCGCAACGTCTCTTCCAGTGACACCAGCAGGTCACGCACCACGTCGCGCCGGGCCGAGACCGCGAACAGCGTCTCCATCGCCGCCAGCGCCTCCGCCGCGCGAGGCGGCCGATCTCCCCGGCTGGTGGCCGAGAGCACGGAGCGCCCGGTGACGCCGCCCGGCACGTCGCGCAGGCAGAGCGCGGCCGTGTAGGCGCCGGCGTACCAGGCGCGCGTGAGTTCTTCGTCGTCGCAAAAGAACGCCCCCGAGAAGTCGGCCGGCGTCATGATCTCCCCCTCCACCTGGGCGTCCACCATGCGGATGTCGGCCCACCCCTCGCCTCCCGTGGAGATCGCCAGGTACCGGAACGTCGAGGTCTCCCGCGCCTGGATCAGCGCGGCTTCCTCCTTCGGCGGCGTGAACACCTGCGCCCCCGGCGCTCCCCCCGGGGCCTCGCCTCCGTTCGCCGCCCCCGGCGGGGCGTCGAGGAAGCGCAGCGCCTCCGCCGCCGACACGCTCAGCGGCGTCCCGCTGGACCGCAACACCTGCACCCGCCACCGGCCGCGCAGCGGGAAGCCGAAGTCGACCACCAGCCGCGCGCGGATGCCCTCCTCGCCGCGGAGGCGGCAGTAGGAGGCGTCGTCGACGATGGCGTACTGGGGGTTGGAGGTGCGCCCGCGCGACTTCCCGCGATGGACCCCCGCCGGCCGGATGACGCGGGACCGCGGCCCGACGAGGTGGCGCTCCACGAGCGCGCGGTGCTCGGGATTCATGGCGTGACGGCCAAGGCGCGGTTCGGGTCGCCGGACGGGGGAGGCGGGCGCGCCACCCGCGCGCCCCGCCTGGCAGCCGACCGGGGAAACCCCGAAAGGCCGCCACCCGCAATTATGGGGCGGCCGGAGAATGTCTCAAGGGTTTTCGGCCTCCCGGACCCCGGTTGAACGACGCGCCGGCCGTGGTAGAGTGCAACGGTCAACGATGACCAACGGCATTCGCCCCCACTTGTTCCAGGCTGCCCGCCTCGCGCTCTTTCTCGCCGTCGGCGCGGGTTGCGCCAGCACCGAGGTGTTGAACGTCGATGACCTTCCACCGCTTCCTCCCCCGCCGCGCTCGGCGCCGGATCGCGAGTTCACGAACAAGGAAGTCTCCCCGCCGGGGCCGGGGTTGCCCGCCAGGTCGGTGGTGGTGATCACGCGCGCGATCTCCGCTCCGGGGGGTGAACAACAACGCCGGACGACCCGCTTCTGGCAGGAAGGGGGGGAGGCGATCGTCACCGAGCGCACGCTCACCGGCGGCGTGGAGACTGGCTTTTGTCGCGCCGTGGTCCCCTTGGCCGGTTACTCGCCGCTGCTGACGCCGCCGGTCGTTCCCGCCGGCGGCTCCGAGGGGAGCGGCGGAGGCGGCGAGGGCGGGGCGCGGGCGGAGGGAATGGCGTTGTCGGTCGAGGTGAAGGTCCAGGAGCGCCACGGCGGCGAGTGGAAGCGGACGTTCTCCCACGCGATGCCAAGCGAGCCGGCGGCCGATTCGCCGCTGGCGGCGTGGGTGGCGCGGGCGAGGGAGGTGGCGATGTCGCCGCCGCCCCGGTTCGAGGAGACTCGGTTCGCGCAGTTGAAGGTGACCACGCTCGCGCCGGGCAAGGGCGAAAGGGGTCCGATCCGCGCCGCCGACTGGTGGGTGCTCGACCAGGGCCGAGCGCGCTACCAGCACGACGTCACGGAGCCAATCGCCGCGGGAGCGGGGGCGGAGGGGGAAGAGCCTGCCGACGTCGGCGCGGGGACAGCGCCCGAGGGGGGTTTCCCGCCGGAGCCGATCTTCCGGTCGCTGGGCGTCGAGGAGTTCTGGCGCGCGATGGAGGAAGCCGCCGCGCGGGGCTTTTTTCTCCACGCCCTGCCGGTGGGTGGCGAGAAGTCCCGCGCCGCCGGTGGAGCCGAAGGCGAGAGCAGGGGCGGCGCCGATAACGCCATCTACTACTGCGCGCGGGGAGCCTACGGAAACGAAGTGGTGGAGGTCTTGCTCCCGCTGACCGGCGCGGACCCTCTGATGCCCGATGACCCCACGGCGCGCGCGCTGCTCGCCTGGGCGCGGGAGCACCGCGAGCGGAAGTGACGTCCATGCTGATGGATGATTTCCGGCGGTTCTGCGCGGGGAAGGTGGAGAAGTTCCTGGAGACTCCGGGCGGGTTGCTGCGGTATTGCGACATGGGGCGGGGCGAGCCGTTCGTGGTGATCCACGGCCTGACGGGCACCTACGACTACTACTTCTACACCATCGAGCACTTCGCCGCGGACCACCGGGTGATCGGCTACAACTACCGTGGGGATCCGAACCAGGACGAGAGCGACGGGCGTTACGAGCACGATGACCTGGTCGACGACTTGGCGCGGCTGCTGGACCACCTGGGCATCGGGCGGGCCATCATCTTCGGCAGTTCGTTCGGCGGCACCATCGCGCTGCGCTTCGCCGACAAGTACGCCGACCGCTGCGCGCATCTGCTGCTTCACTCGACGTTCGCGCGGTACGACCTGTCGAAGGTGCTTCGCCGGCTCATCTGGGCCTTCGACAAACTGCCGTTCAACCGCGTGCCCTTCCGCCAGTTCGCGCGGATATTCCGCCGGGCGGGCATGATGGACGAACGCACGCCGGAGGAGGCCCGTTTCACCGAGCGGCAGTTCTACTCGACGCCCTACCGCACGCTCATCCGGCGCTTGCACTTCATCCGCGACCTGAACCTCGTGCCCATGCTGCCGCGCATCCGC
This sequence comes from Planctomycetota bacterium, assembly GCA_016209585.1. Lineage (GTDB taxonomy): Bacteria > Planctomycetota > UBA8742 > JACQVU01 > JACQVU01 > JACQVU01. The sequence continues at coordinate 8,929 of JACQVU010000421.1, read as the reverse complement.
GCCCGGACCTTCCTCATCCGCGGCGACGAAGACGTGGTGGTGACCGAGGCCCACAACAGCGTGGTTATCGACAACCTCCCGGGCATCGCCGACACCGTCCTCCAAGGCTCCGGCCACGGCTGCTTCATCTCCCGCCGCGACCGCTTCAACCTGGCCATGCGCCGCTTCCTGGCCGGCGAACCCGTCGCGCCAAGGCTGTAGCCGCCCGGCCGGGAACGGGGGGCGGGGATGGGGGTCAGCGGTCTGGGGCGACGGGACGAATAGAACCCATGAGACGCATGGGACCAACGGGATGGTCCGCGCCCATACGTCCCAGTCGTCCCATCGGTCCCATTCCGCGCCCCTCGCCTCTCGCTGCGGTCCCCCTGGGAGGTGAACGGTTACTTCCTCACCACGTGTACTTCACGGTGTAGGTGATCACCTTCTCTCCATCGGCCGGAACTTCGGCGGGGAACTCGATGGTCCGGGCGTCGACTTTCTTGAATTCCTGCGACTTTTCGATGATCTCCCAGTTGTTCCAGCGGAAGAGGTGCTCGACGGCGGTGATGGTCACCGGCGCTTCCTTCCGGTTGCGCAGGCGGATCTCGAACGATTCGGTGATGGTTTTCCCGGTAGCGTCATACTTGAAGTCGGTCTGCTTGTGTTCGCCCACGAGATCGAAGGCGTTGCCCGTCGGCACCCGGATGGGTTCGTTCTTCGGCGTATGGTCGATGGTGTTCGACCCGACGAACTCGACGCGCCCGTCGTCGTCCCGCCGATAGAAGCGGATCGCCCCCTTGGGAAGCGGAATGCCCAGACCGTCCTCTTCCGTGTTGGCCGCCTCGCGCCAAATACGCACCTTGGTGTTCGCCGATGCTCCTAGGCGCTGCTCGGCGATCGGTTGCCCGCTGAAACGCCAGTACTGCTGGATCTGCTGGTCAGAGTCAAACATGGCGTCGTAGGTGTAGGTGCGCGTCGTCCGCACGTTCGACGCGCGCACGAACTCCACCTGCTTCGTCTCGTTGCCCCGAATGGTCGCGGGGTGCGTCAACGTGTAGAGGTGGTACTCGTCGAACGTTTTCTCCGCCGCGCCAGGCTGCATCCCGCCGGCCGCCGCCGACAAGGACTGTGAGACCATTTGACGGTCGTAGCGGGGCCGGGTGACCCGCCGCACGTCGCCGGCGATGACCTTGATGCGCGCGTCGGTGAACTGCTTGCCCGTGGTGTTGGAGAGCGTGATCCAGCCGGTGATGGCGGCGATCTCTTCCTTCTCGGGCGAGATGAAGTTGTAGTCGGCGTGCCAGTCCATGCCGTCGGTGAGGTAACTCAGTTCCGCGTTGACCGGGCCGGCGGCGTCGGTATCGATCACCCAGTGCATGGTGGGCTTGAGAATCGTGTCGTCTTTCAGCGACGGGAAGAGCGGCTGGCCGGGGAGACCGAAGCGAATGCCGTCGTTCATTTCCACGATGGGGGTATCGCCGGGGGCGGGAATCGCCGGGGTGTAGGGCCTGCCCCACCGATCAAACTCTGGCACTGGTATCTGACCGAGGGCGTAAGCGCTGCCCGGCACGTACCCGCTGCGGATGATCTTGCCGGGCACGACTTTGGTCTGGTTGTTCTCGGTGACGCGGAACTGGATGGTCTCTCCCTCGAAGAGGCTCAGCAGCAGCCCCTCGGACAGCGGGTCGTTGCGGTAGTTCTGCTCGCGAATCGCGAGGCGGCGCTTGCCTTCGGGGTCGCGGAGCGTGACCGACTCCGGGTCGGCCTGCGCGGTGATGTCGGCGAAGGAGACGGTGTTCAGCCCCTGGTGGAGGTTCATGGGCACCGTCTGCCGCACCGTGGCGAAGCCGTTGTAGATGGTGACCGACGACTCCGCGGCCGGCTTCTTCGCCGGCTCTGGCGCGCCTTGCTCCTGGCCGGGAGCGGCGCGCGACGAAGCCATGAAAACCAGTAGTGCGACCACCATCGTCCGGGAAACGTCCTGCCAGATCATGGTTCACCTCCTGAGATATGAGCGAAGGAACGATCGCCAACGCGCCGGGGGACGCCACCGGCGCCATGTATACTGACGAATCGGCGGGGAGAGCGTTCAGAAAAAACGATGAGTCGCGGCGCCGAGGCTGTAACGACCCGGCCGGGAGAGTTCGTGCTTGTGGCCGCAGGAGGCCCGGAAGCCACGAAAAGAAAGTTCGTGTTTCTTGTGCTTTTTGTGGCCCCTTCTCGCCCGTGCCCCGGCCCGCCGGCGCCCGCTGCTGGTCTCGCCCCGTAGACCAGCAGACCGGGCGCCCTGGCCAACCCGCGCCCGCCGCGGCGGTCGCGGCGGGCGGTCACCGGCGGCGCAGTTCCTCCGTCAGGAGGTCGACGAACTGGCGCACGTCGGGATCGCTCTGCATCAGCCCCTTGATCTTCCGCTCGGCGAATAGGACGGTGGAGTGGTCTTTCCCGCCGAAGTAGCGGCCGATCTCGTTGAGGGAGGCGTCGGTGAGCATGCGCCCCAGCGTCACGCACACCTGCCGGGCGTAGGCCACGTCGCGCCGCCGCAGGCGGGAGTGCAACTGGCCGTGGGTGACGTTCAGGTGGGAGATCACGCGGTTCTCGATGTCGGAGAGCGTGATGTACCGGCCCTCGATGGAGAGGAAGTCGGCGATGGCCTGCCGCGCCAGCGAGAGCGTGACCGGCTCTTTCGCCAGGGAGGAGTAGGCCACCAGTCGGACCACGGCGCCCTCAAGTTCGCGCACCGAGCGCGTCACCCGTTCGGCCACGAAACGCACCACCTCCGCCGGGATCTCCACGTCGTACCCGGCCAGCCGGCGCTTGACGATCTCCACCCGGGTCTCGACGTCGGGGGGTTGCACCTGCGCCAGCATGCCGGAGAGAAAGCGGCCGATGAGGTCCTCGCGGATGCGGGCGAGTTGGCGGGGGTGGGCGTCGGAGGCCATCACCACCTGCCGGCCGGCGTCCGTCAACTCGTTGAAGGTCTGCAAGAACTCTTCCTGGGTGGCGGCCTTGTTCCCCAGCCCCTGGATGTCGTCCACCACCAGCAGGTCCACGCCCCGGAAGCGGGCGCGGAAGCGGTTGATCTCGCCGCTCTGGAGCGCGGCGACGTACTGGTTGGTGAAGTACTCACAGGTGACGTACAGCAGCCGCCCCGAGGGGTTTCGCGAGAGGACCTCATGCGCCAGCCCCTGGAGCAGGTGGGTTTTTCCCAGGCCCGACCCCCCGTGGATGAACAGGGGGTTGTACATCGTTCCCGGCTGGTCGGCGATCCGGAGAACGGCGTCGTGCGCCAGGCGGTTGGCGCGGCCGACGACGAAGCGGTCGAGCGTGTACTTGGGCGAGAGGTTGAACACCTGGCGGGCGTAGCCGGCGTCTTTGGGGCGGCGCCGGGCGCCGGCGGCGGCCTCGGCCGCGGCGCGAGCCGGATCGTCCGGAGGCGCGGCCGCGCCAGAGGCCGTGGCGGGGCGCGGGAGCGGCGCGGCCTCGCCCTCGGAAGTCGCGGCGGCCTCGCGCATCTTTCGGAAGAGGTGGCCGTTGATGGTGAGTTTGAGTTCGGGGCGAGCGCCGCCCAGCACCGCGCCGCAGGCGGCCACCACCTGGTCGCGCATGCGGGCGGAAACGAACTCCTGGACGTAGAGCGAGGGGACGCCCAACTCGACGATTTCGGGCGAGAGTTGGATGGGAATGGCCTGGGAGAGCCAGAGGTTGAAACTCTGCTCGCCGACGGCGCGGCGGATGCTCACCGCGGCTTCCGCCCAGAGGGTCTCGGTGGCTTCGGACTTGACCATCAGACACAGACTCCCCACGCCCCCGGAGCGAGAGCGCCCACGCCGGGCGCCGCCCCGCGACCCCTTCGGACTCGCAATCCGAACCGAGTTGTTCCGCTTCAAAAAGGCCGCCCCGAGTGGAGCGGACCGGAATGACTGCGGTGACTTCCAGAACCCAAGCGCGCGGAATGGTACGGGCGAGCGTGGCCCCTGTCAACCCAGATTTCACGCGGGTTTTTGGGCGGTGGCTGCTCGCGGCCTGACCATTCCGACGTAACGGCTTGCCTCTCTCCACCTTCGCTAAATTCGTTCTCTCAAAAAAAAATTTTCTCCACAGTCGCGCGGCGCGGCCATGTTTTCAGATCACGATTTCCTCGCGGCGAGCGCCGCTTGGCGCAGACCGTCATCGGGCGTCCGAAAGAACGACGCGCCAAGGAGTTGCGTCGCGCGCGACGATACCAGCGAGCCGTCGCGCTGGCGCTCCGGCACTTGGCCCACACGGCTGGCGGGCCGGATGAGGCCGGCGTCGAGACCGTACGCCCGCGCCACTTCCAATCCGAAGGCGTGGCGGGACAGCGCGCTCGGCCCGGCGAGGTGAATCGTGCCGGCGAAGCCCCGTTCGAGGAGCAGCCCGACGGCGCGCGCCACGTCCAAGGCGGCGACGGGCGCGCGCGTTTCGTCAGTGAACAGGGTGATTGACTCGCCCTTACGAAGCGTACGGACGATCCAGTCGGAGTGGCTTTCGCGCGCGCCCAGCGTTGGCCCGTAGGCCAGCGCCACGCGCGCCACCACGGCTCCGGGGTGCGCCCGACGCGCCGCCTCTTCCGCGCGGGCCTTGGTGCGGCCGTAGACGCTGAGCGGGTGGGGCGCATCCTCCTCGCGGTAGCCGCCGCGCCGGCCGTCGAACACCAGGTCGGTGGAGAAGAAGAAGAACCCCGCCCCCCGGCGCCCGGCCCAGGTGGCCAGCGCCGCCGTGCCGCCCACGTTCACGGCCTCGGCGCGGGCGGGATCGCGCTCGCACTCCACCTGCGACGACATCGCGCCCAGGTGAACAATTCGACTGGGGCGCGTCTTGTCCAGGAGCGTTTCGATCGCGGCCGGGTCCGCCAGGTCCAGCCGCGCGGCCTCGAACCGGGGCGGCAAGGCGCCCGTAGAAAAGTCGGGGTGCGCCAGCGCCGCGCCCACCACCGGGCCGCGCGCCCCCATTTCGAGCGCCACGTGGCGCCCGATGAACCCGCTCGCGCCCGTCACCAGCGTGCGCTCACTTCCCGCGTCCATGGCCTCTCCCTCCACCCGTCGCGGTTCCCGGACGATATAATAGGAGCAGCCGGGGGCGCGTGTCGCCTCCCCGGCCGGAGACTTCAGATGCTGGCGTCGTCGTTCGGCTCGTTCAGCCTCTCTCAACCGGACGCTCCGCTGCGGTGGGCGGCGCTGATCCTGCTCGGGTTGGGCGCGTTGATCACGGCGATTTTCGTGAAGAAGGTGCTCTTCCGGTTCGCCTTCCTGGTCACGGGCCGGGGGGCGGATCGCGGGCGGGTCGGCCTGTTCGAGGGCATGTCGGCCACGGCCGTGGGCCTGGTGCTGCTGCTCACGGGCCTGTTGCTGGCCAGCATCCTGCTCAACGTGGGCGCGCTGCTGGAGATCACCCGCAACGACCGCGTGGCGGAACTCGACGTCTTCTCCGGCGAGGACGGTCGCCTCACCGTCTACTACACGCCGGTGGTGAACGGGGCCCGGTCCGCGAGCGGGCAAGTGTACACCCTGGAGCCGGGCGAGGACCTCTCCCTGGGCGGCGAGATCGTGGTGCTGCACGGCTACCTGCGGCTCATCGGCATGCGCAACCGCTACCACCTCACGTTCCTGCGCACCGAGAACCGGAACAGCGAACAGATTGATCACCAGGTCATCGACAACGCCAGCGAGGAACTGCGCCGCATCGACGCGGTGGAAGACACCTTCCCCTACTCGCTCTACATCCAGACCTTCAACAAGAAGTCCGCGGGCAAGCCGCTGGAGCCGGGCCGCCGCTACGTCTTCTCCGTCACCACCGACGGCTTCCAGATGGAGAAGGAAGGCGCCGCCGCCGTGCCGGATTGGGCGCGCGACCGGCCGGAGCAGGCGAAAAAAAACACCGCCGAATGACCGGCGCGCTGCGCGTCCTTCTGCTCGCGCCCCGCGACCACTTCCACGCGCCGCTGCTCTTGCGGGCGGTGGGCGAGTCGCCCCGCGTGGAAGGCGTGCTGCTGCTCACCACGCCCAAGGTCGGCGGCCGGCGGCGCGGCTTCCTCGGTGGCTTGCTTGCCGTGTGGCGCGAGTCCGGCGCCGACTACCTTCTCTCCATGGCGCTGATGCAGGCCGCGTTCGAGGTCCGCCGCCGGCTCGAACGGCTTGCCACCGCCCCCGCGCGCCGCATGGCGGCCCGCGTGGGTGATGAGGCCCGGCGGCTCGGCTTCCAGCACGCCGCGGTGCGCGACGTGAACGGCCCCGCCGCCCGCGAGGCCGCCGCGGCCTTCGCGCCCCACGTCGGGGTGGCGGTCTACTTCAACCAGATCGTTCGGGAGCCGCTGCTCTCGGCTCCACCACTGGGCTTCTACAACCTGCATCCCTCGTTCCTGCCGGAGTTCCGCGGCGTCTCGCCGCACGTCCATGCCCTGGCGGCGGGCGCGCCCCGCGCCGGCGTCTCCATCCACCGGTTGACGCCGGAGGTGGACGGAGGCGATCTCTTCGCGCGGCGGGAGACGCCCATTCGCCCGGACGACTCCGCCTTCTCGCTCTACCGGCGCGTGACGCGGATCGGCGCCGGTCTGGTGCGCGAGTTGCTTGACCGCGCGGCCGAGGCCCGCGCCGGAGGCGGCGCCCCCGCGATCCCGATGGCGGGACCGCAGGAGGCGAACGGATCCTATTTCGGCGCGATCAGCCGGGCCACCGTGCAACAACTTCGGGCGCGCGGGCACACGCTGTGCGGCGGCGTGTTCACGGCCTAGCCGGCGCGCCGGGCCGAGGTCGCGGCCGGGGCCGGGCGGGGCGGGGCGAGGGGCGGAGAGCCGAAGGAGGCCGGGATCCCCATGATGGATGGCGCGCAAAGGAACGGTGACGCCCCCGGAAGGCCCCCGGCGCCGCTGGCGCGGGTGATCCCGCACGAGCACCGCCGCGCCCGCCGCCCGGGCCGGTGGCTGGCGCTGGCTGGAACGGCCGGCGCGGCGCTCTTCCTGTTCACGGCGTGGGACCGGGAGCGGCGCATCTGCGATCTGGTGGAGCAACTGAACTCGACCGAGCCGACGCGGGCGGAAAGCGCCCGCCGCCGACTGGTCGCCCTGGGCGAGGAGGCCGTACCGCGGCTGGCCGACTACCTGGACTTCGACGCCGTCCCCGGGCCGCTCACCCGCTTGCGGTACGGGGCGGTGGGGCGGTCGGGGCGCGATCTGCGGGTGGAGGTTATTGAGACGTTGCGTCGAATGGGCGAGCCTGGGGTCGCTGCGCTCACGCCGCTGCTGGAGCATGACTCGCGCGACTTTCGCGCGCGGGCCGTGCGGGCGCTGGGGTCGCTCGCGCGGCCCGACCTGCTTGGCGCGCTGCGCGCCCGGTGCGCCGATCCCGACCCCACCGTGCGGGCCGAGGCGGCGGCGGCCATCGGCTACGATCCGTCGCCGGAGACCACGGCCACGCTCGCGGCGTTGCTGTTCGACCCCGCGGCCGAGACGCGCGCCGCCGCCGCGGAGACGCTGGCCTCCGGCGCGCGGCCGGGCGCGGGCGTGGTGCTCTTCTCCCGGTTGGCGGCGACGCCGGACGCCGGCGAACGGGCCGCGCTGCGGGCGGGCATCGCGCGGCTGACCCCCGGCGAGCGCACGGCGCTGGTGGTCCATTGGGCGAACGACGGCTGGCCCGCGGCCACCGGGGGCTGGCCGCTGGCCCTCGCCGTGCTGGCCGACGACCCCGGCCCCGAGGCCTACGCGCCGCTGGTCGAGGGGCTTTTCGCCGTCGACCGCTGGTGGGAGTTATGCGATGTCCTGTCCAGCCGGTACGGCCGGGGGCGGCTGGCGCCCGACCTGATCAGCATCCTGCTGGACCCGGCGCGGGCGGCGCGGGCGGGCTACGCGCTGCGCCACCTCACGGGGGAAGACCTGCCGCCCGACTACGGCCGCTGGCGGGCCTGGTGGGAGAGCCGGCGCGACTGACCCGCGTCCCTCACCGCGTCATGACTTCACCGACGACCCGCCGACGCGACGGCCACCGGTGGGCGGGCGAAGCGCCAGAACGTGGCGTTCAAGCGGGTCCAGGCGCGCGCAAAGCGCCAGCAGCCGGCGCTGAACCAGGAGGCGACGTTCCGAAAGGAGCGCGGCCGGGGCGTGGCGTGGAACCTCGACCGGCTCTCCGATCGTCGCGGTCACCCCGGCCGTCCACCACGGCACCAGGAACCGGTCCCAGGAGGCGAAACGCACGCCCAGCGTCACCCCGGCCGCCAGCGGGACGATGGGCGCGCCGGTGAGGTGGGCGAGGGCGACGATGCCTTCCTTCACCGTCCGGCGCGGGCCTTTGGGGCCGTCAACGGTGATGGCGCCGGATTGGCCGAGTCGCACGGCGCGCACCAGGCCGCGCATGCCGGCGAGGGCGCGGCGCGACGAACTGCCAGCCGCGATGTCGCCCCCCAGGTCGGAGATGACGCGGGCGATGAGCCGGCCGTCGCCGCTGGGTGAGACCAGCGTGGTGATCCGCAGCCCGCGCAGAATGTAGTAGCGGTAAAAGAAGGCGATCAACGGCAGGGCGTGCTCATGCCACACGGCGAACACGAACGGCGCGCCGGCTCGCGCGCGCGCCAGCACGCCGTGCGGGTCCACCACCCGCCAGCGCCCGTGCCGCGCCAACGGAGCCACGATCATCCTCCCCAGCCACGAGGCCGCGGCCTCTCGCCAGGGGGAAGGCGTCAAGCGTCGAAGAGACGTTCCACCACCCACGCCACCCCGTCCTCCGCGTTGCTGGGCGCGACCAGGTCGGCCGCGGCGCGCGCCTCGGGGCCGGCGTTGCCCATCGCCACCCCCACGCCCGCGCCCGAGAGCATCGCCACGTCGTTCACGTCGTCTCCCACCGCCACCATGTCGGCGGGGGGAATACCCAGAGCGTCGCCGATCCGCGTGAGCGCCGTCCATTTCGAGGTGGGCGCCTGGAAGACCTCCAGCACCGCGCCGTAG
>JACQVU010000431.1 GCA_016209585.1 Planctomycetota bacterium | reverse complement strand
TGAAGGTCTGCGTGCCGAGCACCACGCTGGGGTCGGGGCAGTTGGTGGTCGTGGTGGCCATCGTGACCGTCCAGAGGCCCGTCAGGCTCGGAGCCTCTTTCGGCTTGGGCTTTGGCGCCGAGTACGCAGGGGTCGAAATGTCAGTCAGCGAGCAGAGCGCCACAGCCACCGCCAGCAGAACGATGCCGCGAATAAACGCGCTCTTGCGACCGTAGAACCTCGCCGATGTGAGGGGGGGGGGTGGTCATGTGTCTAGGTCCAGAAAGAGGTGCTGGGTGCTGGGTTCCAGGCGCCGGCTGCCAAGTAGATTGACACGGAGTCTACCTGGCGGAAGGAAAGCGGTCAACTGGAAATCCGGCGAGCGCCCCCCACCTGACCACGGCGCGAGGCCAAGGGCGCGCGCGTTGGCGAGGTTGGGCGCGACGGTCGGCGCAATACCGGACAGCACCCTGCCCGTCTCACAACCCCCACCCGCCGGCGACGGGAATGAACGCGCCGGTGACGTAACCGGCCTCCGGCGAGATGAGGAAGCGCAGCACCGCGACCACGTCGTCAGGGGTTCCGTACCGGCCGGCGGGAACGGCGCTGATCGGGGGCCGCTCGCGGCTCTCGGCCAGGATGCCGGGGCCGATGGCGTTCACGGTCACGCCGTGGGGCGCTTCGGCGCGGGCGAACGCGCGGGTGAGCAGCACCACCCCAGCCTTGCCGATGGCGTAAGGCAGCGTGCGCTCCACCACCCGCGTGCGTTCGGCCGTGGCGTCGGCGATGTTCACCACCCGCCCCGCTCCCGCCGCCCGCAGCAGCGGCAGGAGGGCGGCGGTGACGTGGCAGGTGGCGCCGGCGGTGGAGGCCAGGGCCTCGTTCCACTCCTCGGCGGTGAGTTCGAGGACGGGGGCGTGAACGAAGGCGCCGGCGTTGTTGACCAGCACGTCCAGGCGGCCGAATTCGGAGAGGAGGGCATCGCGGAGGGCGCGCGCCCCCTCCGGCCGGGCGAGATCGGCGCCGAGCACCGCCGCCCGCCGCCCCAACTCGCGGGCGCGTTGCGCCACCGCCCGCGCGCCGGCCTCGCTGGTGCGGTAGTGGGCCAGAAGGTCGTAGCCCTCGCTGGCCAGGGCCAGCGCCAGGTGCGTTCCCAGGCCCCGTCCCGCCCCGGTCACCAGGGCCACGCGCGGGGGCGGGGGCTGGGGCCGCGCGCCGGGCGCGGGGTTCGATGGAGTCGCGTCACTCGTAGCGCAGCGTCTCCACGGGGTTGAGCCGCGCCGCGCGGACGGCGGGCAGGATGCCGGCGATCAGCCCGGTGAGCATCACGATCGCCACGGTGAGGGCGGTGTCGCCGGCGGGGATGGCGTAGTGCGCGAACTGGTTGAGTTCCATCCGCAGCCAGATCTCGCCCAGGACGAAGGAAGCCGGAATGCCGAGCAGCGCGCCCGCCGCGCAGGTGACGGCGGACTCGACGAGGAACTGGACGGCGATGTCGCCGTTGGTGGCGCCCTCCACCTTACGGATGCCCACCTCGCGGAACCGTTCCATGACGGAGACGAGCATGATGTTCATGACCACCACGATGCCCATGATGATGCAGCAAGAGTAGATGGCGGAGTTGAGTTTCAGGTAGATCTCCAACTGGTTTCCCACGAGGAAGGGCAGCGAGATGTTGGTGGCCACTAATGCCGGCTTGCCGCGCTCAACCATGGACGTCCAGATGTCCCTGGCGGACTCTTCCAGCCGCGCAAGCGTGTTGACGCGCAGGTAGATGGCATCGTAGCCGGCCTCGGCGCCGGGCAGCAGCGAGATCGGCAGATGGATGGCGCGGTCGTCCAGTTTCCAGCGATCGTCGCTGCCGGCGAAGACCCCCATGATGAGCAGCAGCGCGGCCTTGAGTTCCTGGTTGCGGACGGTGGACATGCCGTAGTCGTCCATCTGCAGTTGTTCGGCGGGCCGCTGCTCCATCACGCCGACCACCGTGAGGTCCAGGGGCGCGGTCTTGGGGCCGGCGCGGTCGAGGCGAACGCGCACGCTCTTGCCGCGCGGGTCCGCGGCCCCGAACAGTTCGCGGGCGATGCGCGGCTCCAATACGCAGACCGGGCGCGCGGCCGCGACGTCCTCCGCCGTGATGTAACGGTGGCCGGCAGCGGGCCGGAAGTCGCGGGCTGCGGGCATGTCGTCGCGAACGCCAAGCAGCGCCGCGCGGGCGCTGGGCGCAACGCGCGCCCCGCCCTTGGTCGCGGGCGGCGGCTCGGCGTAGCGGATCGGCGCGCCCTGTTCGTCCACCACGTCGCCGCGCCGGAGGCGCATGGGGGCGGACGCGCGGATTTCGCCGGGCAGCGCGGCGCGGATGGCGGCGATGTCGTCGTCGCCGAGTCGGGCCGGGGCCGCCCGGCCGATCTCCGGCGTGATCACCACTCGATCAATGTGATACTTCGCGTACTCCTGGAAAGCCTCGTCGCGCGAGCCGGAAATGGCGGCCGGCGCGAACACGGCCAGCGCCGTTCCCCAGATCACCCCTTGCAGGATCAGGAAGTTCTTCAGCGGCTTGCGGATCAACTGCGCGACCGCGACGCGCACGTTGTTCAATAACCGCCGCGGCGCCAAAAGGGACCAGAACCCCGGCTCCCACGCCACCCCCTCCCCGCCGGCGGCCGGGGCTTCCGTCCGCGCGCCCGCCTCGGTCGGCGGGGGCGGGCCGGCGGGCGCGTTCCCGGACGCCGGTGGCGGAAGCGCGGGAAGAGGTGGCGGGAGGTCCGTCATCAGGAGTTTCCATTCCCCGCCTGATCTTCCCCCCTCCGCCTTCTTTTTTCCATTGGCGGACATCGGGCGTGGCCGCGCCGGATCAGACGCGGTGCATCGCCCGGAAGACGCGCTCGTGCTGCACCGTGATGAACATCCCGGCGTCGGCCGTGGCGAGCGATTCGAGGCCCGCCTTGAACCGGTGGAAGCCGGCGGCGGAGCCGGAAAGGTCAATAATCATGATGAGATGGAAATAGGACTGGACGATCTTCTGGTTGATGTCCTGGATGTTGCCGCCCAGTTCCGAAACCTTGCCGGTGACCGCGGCCAGAACCCCCGGCCGGTTGCGCCCGAAGGCTGAGACGATCACCAGGTCGGGGGCCGAGCGCGCTTCTTCCAGCAGCGCCGCCTCGGCCTCGCGCGAAGGAGACGGGGCAACGGGCTGCGCCAGGACGGCGGCCACCGGGCCGACGGCTGAGGCTCGCGGTTCCGCGGGCGGCGGAGCGTGCGCCGGAGACGGCGGAGCGCCAGCAGCCGGCGGGCCAGGCGGGGAGGCCGCGGCCGTGTCGGGGCGAACGCGGATTTCCACCCGGCGCGCCGCCGCCGCGTCCCAGGCGGAGGCGGTGACGACATCCGACGGCCCGACGTCGATGGCGCTGCCTTCGGGCAGTTTCTGGACGTCGACGCGCGTGACGAAGCGGCGCTGCATAGTGCGCGACCGGCGGGCGCCGGATTGGTGGAGCATTGCCGCTCGGCGCGCCGCAGGATACGATGGTCGGGCGTCGAGTCTACAAGCGCGCCGCGCCCGGGGCAAGGCTGGTGATCCGGGCGACCCGGCGCCGGCGGCCGGGAACGGCGCGGGGAGCGAGAGGACATGGCAGGTGAGGCGCACGTGGAGGTTCGCGGCCTGCGGAAGTCATATGAGGCCGCGGGCGCGGGGCGGGTGGCGGTGGTGGACATCGAGCGGTTTTCGGTGGCGCGGGGCGACCAGGTGGCGCTGGTGGGGCGGAGCGGGTCCGGGAAGTCCACGCTGCTGAATCTCATCGCGGGCATCCTGCGGCCGGACGAGGGGACGATTCTCATCGGGGAGACGGAGATCACGGCGCTGGGCGAGTCGGGGCGGGACCGGTTCCGGGCGGACCATGTGGGATACGTCTTCCAGTCATTCAATCTCCTGCAGGCGTTCACGGCGTTGGAGAACGTGATGCTGGGGCAGATGTTCGCCCGCCGCGGCGCCAACACCGGTCGCGCGCGGGAGGCGTTGGCGCGCGTGGGGCTTTCGGATCGGGTCGCCCACCGGCCGCGGGAGATGTCGGTGGGGCAGCAGCAGCGGGTGTCGGTGGCGCGGGCGCTGGTGAACCGGCCGGAGTTGATCCTGGCGGACGAACCGACGGCATCGCTGGACGAGGCGAACTCGGCGCAGGTGATCGATCTCTTGAAGGAGGTCTGCGCCGAGAGCGGCGCGACCTTGCTTCTGGTCACGCACGAGCCGTGGGTGGTGGAGCGGTTCGCCGCGCGCGTGGAATTGGCGCGCCTCAACCGCGCGGCCGCCTTGCAATAGGGGTGGTGGTGGGATAGACTCCGGGTGGGGGCTGGATCGCGGGGTCAAGTTCGCGCGGGCGGGAGTCAGAGGCGGGCCGGTGCGCGGATGGGCCAGGTCGCCATCATTTCGGACATCCACTCGAACTACGAGGCCATGACGGCCGTGCTGGACGATATCGCCCAGCAGAAGGTTGACGCCATCCTCTGCCTGGGCGACGTGATCGGCTACGGCGCCAACCCGGTGGAGTGTCTGGAGAAGGCGGTGGAGTGGAAGTTCGTTTTGCGCGGCAACCATGAAGAGGCGGTGCTGAACGGCGCGGTGGGGTTCAACCCCGCGGCGCGCCGCGCGATTGACTGGACGCGGAAGCAGTTGAAGCCCCACATCTTCAGTTTCGCGGCCACCAAGCGGCGCTGGCAGTTCCTGGCCGACACGCCGGCGCAGATCAAGGAAGGGCGGGTGCTCTACGTGCACGGCTCCCCGCGCGACCCGGTGTGGGAGTACGTGCTGCGCAGCGACACCGAAGACTTCCTGGGCGGCGTGCCGCCCAAGATCAAGGAACTGCTCGATCTCACCGACCATATCTCGTTCTTCGGCCACACCCACGTTCCCGGCATCATCACGCAGCGCTCGCAGTTCCTGGATCCGCCCACCGTCAACTACGAATTCACGTTGCAACCGGCGGAGAAATACCTGATCAACGTGGGGTCGGTGGGCCAGCCGCGCGACGGCGACAACCGCGCCTGTTACGTGCTGTTTGACGGGCGGGTGCTGCGCTATCGCCGGGTGCCCTATGACATTGAAACGGCCTCCCGGAAGATCCGCGAGAACCCGCACCTGGACGAGAAACTGGCCGACCGCCTCACCACCGGAGCCTAGCGGTTCCAGGAGTTCCCCGTGAAGATCGACATCTCCTCCCGCAACCACAAGGTCAGCGAGTCGACGAAAGAGTACGCGGCGGAGAAGGTCTCGCGCCTCTCGCGGTACTTCGAGGGGGTCCACAAGTGCGAAGTGATCCTGCAGGAAGAGGCCAACCGGAACCGGGTGGAGCTCATCGTCTCGGCCGCGCTGGGGAACACGTTCGTGGCGCACGAGGCTCACGAAGACATGTACGCCGCCATCGACCTCGCGCTTGACAAAATGGAAAAGCAACTGCGCCGCTTCAAGGAGAAACTGAAGGGCCACCGCGCCCGCGCGGCCGACCAGGCCGCCCCGCCCGGCCCGGCCGGGGAGCACGGCGAGCCGCTGGATTCCTACGACGACGTCGTGCGGCGGATGGACGAGTACTGACCACCGGGGAACCACGATGGCGCGCACGCTCTCGGCTGGGATCGCTGTTCTCTTGCTGCTGGGCGCCCCGGCGGCGCTTCAGGCGGCGGACGCCGACGACCATTTCCGCCGCGGCCTCGCGGCCGAACAGGCGGGGCGTGGGCGGGAGGCGATGGAGGAGTATCGCCTGGCGCGCCGCGCGGACCCGGACCACGCCGAAGCGGCCTTCCACCTGGGCGCGCTGGCCGACCAACTGGACGGCGACACCGACCTCTTCCTGGACCTCCTCTCCGTGGCGCTGCGCCAGGCGCCCGACAATCCGGAGCACCGCGCCGCGCGCGCGGCGGTCTACCTGCGCTTCGCCAACGATGAGAACGCGCTCACTGACCTGAACGTCGCCGTCCGATCCGACCCCGCCAACCCGGCCCACCGCCGCGCCCGCATGGAGGTGGCGTTCCGTCTCGGAGCGTGGGACGCGGTGGTGGCCGACAGCGACGTGCTTCTGCGGGCCGGGCCGGATCCCGCGCTGCTGGCGCGCCAGGGCCGCGCGCTGCACGAAACCGGCCGCCACGTGGAGGCGCTGGAGACGCTGGCCGCGCTCCTCGCCGAGCGGCCCGACGACGACGGCTCCCGCCGGCTGCTGGCGGCCTCCTTCGCGGCCCTTGGGCTTCACGACCGGGCCGAGGCCGAACTGACGGGGATCATCGACGCCGGGCGCGGCGTGGCCGGCGACTTCATCGCGCGGGCCGCGTCGCGCGCCGCCCCGGCGCCCGGAAGGGCCGGCGTCCGCGACGCGCCCGGGGCGTTGGCCGACCTGGAGCGCGCGCGCGTCGCCGCGCCCGACTCGTTCACCGTGGCGCGGGAGATCGCGCGCGTCACCGCGCTGGCGGGTGACGCCGGCTCCGCCCTGGCGCTCTGGAACCGCGTCGCCGAGCGCTGGCCCGGCGCCCCGGTGGAAGAAGAGCGCGCCACCGCGGCAATGGCCGCCGGCCGGTATGAAGAGGCCGCACGGGCCTTCGCGGCGGTGGCCCGCGTCGCGCCGGCGCGGCCCGACCTCCTGATCTCGCTGGCCACCGCGCGTTTCGCCGGTGGCGACGCCGCCGGCGCGGTGGAGGCGGCGGAGCGCGCCGTGGCCCTGGCGCCGGAGGACCCCCGCCTGCGCCTCCTGGCCTACGCCTTCCAGGCCCATTCCGGCCGGCGGCTGGCCGCCCAGGCCGAACTCTTCACGTTCCGCGGGGAATACGCCGGCCCCCGCCAGCACTGGGCCGCGCTGGCCATCAACCTGATGCTCGGCGATGGGGTGTTGCCGGCCGACCTGGTTCGCGAGCGCGAGCGCAACCTGCGCCGCCCGCTATCGGGAACCGAGCGCGCCGACCTCACGGCCGACTTCTTCAGCGATTACGCCCGCGCCCGCGAGGAGCGCACCCGCGCCGATTGGGCCGGCCTGGCCCCCTTCTACCTCGGCGAGTGGATGCTCTCGGAGGCTGACCGCGCCCGCGCCCGCTCCGATTGGCGGGTGGAGAGGGAGTGCCTCGCCGCGGCCGCCTCCCATTTTGAGGTGGTGCGGCGGCTCTGGGCCGCCGCGGCCACGCGCCCGCTGCCGGAAACGTACATCGGCGTGGAAGCGCTGCGGCGGCAGCGCGATCGCGACCCCGGGACGGGACGAGTCGGCGGGAGGCAAGAAACGAAGGAGGGACGGGTTTCCCCGTCCCTCCTTGTTCCCGTTTTGGGGCGGCTCGCGCCGCGCCCACCTCGGATGCGTCGGCGCCGTCGATGAACGATCCCGGTGGTGGGATCAGAACTCGACGGTCAGCATCAGGTGGGCGTAGTCGAGGTCGTTCCCGCGCGTGGACACCTGCCGCAGGTATTGACCCGCGAAGATGTGCGCGTAGGCGGCCTCGAGCGTGAGCCAGTTGCAGCACCGGTACGACAGGATCAGGTCCAACTCATCGCCGACGGTGCGGGTCGCGCTCTTGCCGGCGGGGACGATCGCCTTCGGCGTGCCGAAGACGATGTTGCCCGTCGGGCCGTAGAGCCGATCGTTCCCCTCGTGCAGTTGGAAGTGATGCCAGTCGACGCCGGCCGTCAGCCCATCGAGGAGCGTGGCGCCCAACGAGAAGCTGAGGTCGTTCAGGTTGCGAGGCCCCACCAGGTCGACCACGCCATACCCCTTGTGGGAATCGGGGTAGAGCAGGTCGGGGGTGTTGACCTCGCTGTCGGCGGCGTTGGTGTCGCCGGACGACTGCGAGTAGGCGACGCCCACGCGCGGCTTCATGTCGATGCCGATCATGGTGTAGCCCACGGAAAGGTCCCACCGCCAGGCGCGGAGGTCGTCAGTCCCCCAACGCCCGAACTGGCGGGAGCCTTCCCCCTCGTAGTCGAGGCGGCCGTCAAACGCCTTGCCGGAGACCCGGCCGCCGGCGGTGTTCGACATCAGTTCGCCGGCCCGGCCGTCGACGCCGGTGAAGCGGCGCTGGCGGTCCTTGTTCTGGAGGTAGTACGGCTCGACCACCGCCATCCCCTCGTAGGGGTCGGCGGTGAGGGACAAGGTCCACAGCGAGCGGTCGTCGGAACGCATGACGTTCCCGGTGTCGACCACGCGGAAGTATCCGGTGTTCAGACTCACGGGCACGCCAGCCATTTCCTTGCCGTTCCAGGACCCGGAAACGCCGTCGAAGACGTTCCCATTGTTGTTCCAACCGTCCTCCGAGACGTACCGGCCCGCGGCGACCTTCGCGGTCTGCCGACCGACCCGCAGGGAGAGATCGAAATCCGCGCCGAGGTCCGGCTTGAGATCCAGATATCCCTCGTACAGGTCGAGTTCGTTGCCGCTCGTGCCGGCGACCTGGGCCTGGGTCTGCGGGTCGGTGCTGTGCACGTTCCCCGCGGGCAGGCGTTCGCTGGCCTGGGCGGCGGTCACCACGGTGTTGGTCCCGCGATTCGTGTTGGTCGACTCGCCACCCCAGATGCGGGCATCCTGGATGGTGACGTGCGCCTTGAGGTTCGCCGTCGGCTCCGCCTCGAGGTTCACCCGGATGCGCTGCTCAACCATGTTCTGCGCATCCTTGGTGTTCCCCGCCGTCCCCGTCACCGGGAAACGGCTCGCGGAGTTGAAGTCGCGGTTCTGCACGAAAGTCCCGCGAACCCGGAACTCCCCGCTGGCGGTGACGGACTTCTTCGCGGTGTCCATCGCCTCGGCGAGTTTCCCGGACTCCGGCGCCGGCTTCGCGGCCGGCTCCGTCTTCTTGGGCGCGGGCGCCGGGGCCGGAGATGCGGCCGCCGGCGTCGCCCCGGCCGACTTCTCCTCGCCCATCAGGGGCGCGGCGCCGACCAACACGGCGAACATCAGCGCGACAAAGCGCGTAACGTTCTTCATCACGGACATCCTCCTTTTCTCTGCCCGGTCCCGACGCGCAACCACACGCGCAGGTGGTGCCGGGCGGTCAAAGGCTGTGGCGTTCCTTTCCTGCCAAGGGCCTCCTTTCTGATCACTTCAGCGTCGCCCTCACCGCCTGGCCCGCGCCTCGGGGTGGTCAAGGCTCCGGTCTGTTCCAAAAACTCAATCCTCCCATCGCCCGGGGAAACGGCCCCCGGGCGGAACGTGGCGTGCAGGAAGAGATGGCGAGATCACGTGCCCCGCCGGCTCTCCCGCCGGCGGTGGCTCTGGGACATCGCGCCGGGGCCGGGCGCGATCCCTGGCGATCGAACGCTGCCGCGCCGCCGCCGAACCCATGTATCGACCGGTGGGGATCGGGGCTTTAGACGGAACGATCAGAGGCGGGGGC
>JACQVU010000430.1 GCA_016209585.1 Planctomycetota bacterium | reverse complement strand
CCCATGGGCTGCTGTTTCAAATCCAACGCTTCGGTCGGTTGCGCGCCCACCGCGCGGGCCGACGCCTGGTTCACGCTCTACGAGCGCAATCTGGGCGACGGGCCGGCGCATGCCGTCTTCACGCTGGCCGGGCCGTGCGAGTTCTCCGTCGGCGTCGAGTACACCGGCGCGGGCAGCCCACCGAATCTCGCCGGCGGGTGGGTGCAGGTCAACACCGGGCGGGTCTTTCCGCTGGCGGGGTCGGCGCCGTTCACGTTCGCGTTCCAGTTCGTCACGCACGCCACCATCCGCGTCGTCGTCTTCCTCCCGGTCATGGCAGACATGCGTTTCCTCATCCAGGCTTCCGACATCGCCAGCCTGTTCCTGCCGAAGGAGTGACGGGAGCAGGGGTCGGGGGTTGGGGCTCGGTGTTTCCCCAGCCCCTAGCCCCCAGCACCTCGCACCCAGCCCCCAGCACCCAAAGTCGAGGGGCGAGGGATCGCCCTCACGGGTGCGCGAGGAACGCCGTTTGTAGTTCCGCCGTGAGGCGGGATGAGCGGACGCCCTCACGGGCGAACTACAAGCCGGACGCGCGCACGGGACGCGCCGTGCGCACCTTACGAACTCCCATAGTGGCGTCGGTATAGACATGGCCCGATTGGGCAACATCTCAGGGAAAGAGGCGGCCAACCGGCCGGCGGGTGAGCCGGGGTCAGAACCCTTCCGAGATCCCGACGTTGGCGTATTCCTCGTGCGGCACGGGGCGGAGGATGCGGATGGTGGGATCGCGCGAGAGATCGACGATGGTCGGGTTGCGCGGAACCTTGTGCGTCTTCACGTCGAGAATGGGCTGCACCAGCGGGCGGGCATAGTGGGTTTTCTTGCACCCCACCACCTTGCCGATGGCGCCGGTGGACAATTCGACCAGCGAGCCGATGGGGAAGAGCGACGTGTACCGGAGCATGCCGCGGACCACGTCGGAGTCGAAGTGGCGCACGGAGGCTTCCCGGATGATCGTCTCCATGGCCGTGTAGGGGAGCAGGGCCTTGCGCCAGGGCCGATCCGTGGTCATGGCGGCGTAGGTGTCAGCCACGGCCACCACGGGCGCGAAGGGGTGCTGCTTCTCTTTCGCGGTCCCCTTGGGGTAGCCCGACCCGTCGATGCGCTCGTGATGCTGGAAGATGGTGTACATCACCGCGCGAGGCACGTTGGTCACGTTCTTGAGCAGGCCGAGGCCGGCGACGGCGTGGGCCTGCACGCAGCGGCGTTCCTCGTCGTCCAAGGGGCCTTTCTTGTTCAGGATGTCGGCCGGCACGGTGAGCATGCCGACGTCGGCGAGGAGGGCGGAGACGGTGAGTTCCAGGACCTGGTCGTCGCCGTATTGCAGGGCCGAGGCGACGTTGGCCGCCACCACGGCGCGCTTGACGGCCAGATGCGCGAGGGAAGAGACGCCGTCGACGTCGACGTTCAGAAGGTTCAGCAGCAGGTCCTTGTCGTCCACCAACTGGTAGATCTCTTCGCGCGCCAGGTTGACGATCTCCGTGCCGTCAGCCACCGTGCCCTGGCGCAGGTTCTCCAGCAATTTCTCGATCACGCCGGCCGCGTTGCGGTACTTGCGGATCGAGTCTTCCTTGTCGGCGCGCGAGCGGCTGCGGGTGTTCGAGTCCACCAGGCGGTCGAGCGCCGCGCCCGCGGGGCCGGCGTCCTTGACTTCGCTCTCCAGGCTCTTCTCCACCTCGCCGGGGCTCACGGCCTTCGGGGCCAGCAGCATCTTGGCCTGGGTGATGGCCATCCGCGCCAGCGCGCGGCGGTTCACCTCCCGCGACAGGCGGTTCTTCTCCCGCAGGAAGATCTCCACCGGGTTGACGGTGGGCTTCTCTTTCTCCACCGCCACCTCCGCCAGGCCCAGTTGCACCAGGCGAGTCTTGATCTTCGGGTTGCAGAAGGTGCCCTCGGTCACCAGCAACTGGCCGTCGGGCGTGTAGACCGGCAGGTAAAACTTGTGGCTGGCGGTGAGATCGTCGACCCGGACGGTCTCGGAACTGGCGCTGCGGATGAAGGCCGCGATGTCGTCGCCCCGCTCGAACTCCCACAGTTCGGTGATGCCCACCTTGCGCAGGGCGGGAAAATGGTCGTGCACGATGCGTTCACCGACGTTGAACACCCGCTCGCCGTTCTCGAAGTAGAGCGGCTTCTCGACGGCGTCGACCGCGGTGATATGTTCGAGCGGCAGGCGGCGCATAGGCGCTCCGGTTCAACCCTTGGCGAACACGGCGAGCCACTCCCGTTCAGTGGCGGCCATGGAGATGAGCATGTCCACGTCCCCCGGCTCCATCCCCAGCGTCGGCAGCGTCCCCGGCGCCGGCGCCGGCACCAGCATGTCGCCCCCGTTGCCGATCATGACGGTGCGGGCGACCACGTCGGCCAGGTGGACGGCGGCCACCTCCCGCGCCGACGAATCGGCCTCTCCCGGCTCATGGTGGTAGCGGACCGCGCCGACGATCTGGTCCGGCAACCCCCACCGCCGGAGCACGATCTCCCCCACGCGGGTGTGATCGGTGCCAAGCAACTCGCGTTCCGCGGCCAGCATCGACATCTGGCCGTCGCTCCCGGCCACGCGCTCCACCACGCCCGTGAACTCCGCCGGCAGGAACTTGTCGAGCACCACCTTCCCCAGGTCGTGCACCAGCCCGGCCACGAAGTACTCCTCCATCTCTGTCTCGCCACGCCGCTTGGCGATCTCCCGGGCGATGGCGCCCACGGCGAAGGAGTGCTCCCAGAACGCCGGCCGGTCGAACCCGGTGCGCGACGACTGCCGGCCCAGCGCGCCCGCGATGCTCACCGCCAGCACGATGCCGCGCACCGCCTGGAACCCCAGCAGCACCACGGCGCCGGAGATGGTGGTGATCTCCCGGGCTGGCGCGTAGAACGGCGAGTTGGCGATCTTCAGGAGTTTCGTCGCCAACGCCGGGTCGCGCGAGATCAACGCCCCCACGTCGCGCGCCGTCGTCGCCGAGTCCGCCAGCAGCGCCTGCAACTCCGTCACGATCCGCGGAAGCGGGGGAAGGTCGCTGATGCCTTGAATGCGACGTTCCAGCGCGTTCATCCCCGCGGCTCCACCCGCCACACAACCCCGGCGCCGGCCCGGCTGGTCCATGAGCCAGGCCGCCGGGCATGAAGCGGACTAAAAGAATAATCCGATTTCTCCATTCGGCCACACTTTTTTTTCGGGGCAACGCCCGTGCGTCTTGTTGGGGGTCGGGGGAGCTGGGGTTGGAATGTTCAATTGACTGACAACTGACAACTGACAACTTCACTCGGCGGTCATGCCTGGCTGACGAACTGGTCGTCGATGGCGCGGTTGTCGAAGCGGTAGTACTCCCCCCGGAACAGCAGCGGCACGACGCCGGTCGGTCCGTTCCGCTGCTTGGCGACGATGAGTTTGGCTTCCCGCTGCTGTTCCTCGGTGACTTCTCCACCGTCGCCGGGGGCGCGGCGGTGGAGGAGCATGACGACGTCGGCGTCCTGTTCGATGGCGCCGGACTCTCGGAGGTCGGCGAGGCGGGGTTCGGCGTCGCCGGCGCGTCCGCCGCGGCGCTCGATGTCGCGGTTGAGTTGGGCGAGGCAGACGACGGTGATGTCCAGTTCGCGAGCGATGCCCTTGAGGCCGCGCGACATGCGGGCCACCTGCTCCTGGCGGTTGTCGTTGCGGCCGCGGTCGTCCGGGGTGACGAGGCTGAGGTAGTCGACGAAGGCCACCTGGAGGTCATGGCGAGCGCGGAGGCGACGCATGCGGGCGCGGAGGTCGTGAAGCGTGAGGGACGAAGAGTCGTCGATGAAGGCGTTGGCGCCCCGGAGCATCTCGTTCGCCTCGTGGAGCCGGGAGATCACGTTCTGGTCCTGGAGGTGGTAACGCCTTAGGAGATCGGCGTCGATCTCCCGCGCGATGGCGATCAGCCGCACAACGATCTCCAGGGCGCTCATCTCCAGCGAGAAGAAGACGCAGGGTTTCTTCTCGTGGACCGCGATGTGAAAGAGCAGGTTGAGCGCCAGGGCCGTCTTGCCAACACGGGGGCGCGCGGCCAGGATGACCAGGTTTCCGGGGTGGAGGCCGTTGGTGAGCTGGTTGAGTTTGGTGTACTGGCTGGAAACGCCGTGGTAGCCGTCGCCGCTATGCTTGTAGAAGAAGTCCAAGGCGCCCTGGAGCGCCTCGGCGAGGGTGGAGACGCGGGAGGCGACCACGCGGCTGGTGGCCTCGAAGATGCGCGCCTGGGCGCGGTCCATGAGGTCTTTGGCCGTGTCGGTCTGGGCATGACAGTCGGCCACGATGCCGTGCGCCTCGACGATGAGGCGGCGGAGCAAGGCCTTCTCCATCACGACCTCGGCGTAATGGAGCGCGTTCTCGGCGCTGGAGACGGTCTCCACGACCCCCATGAGGAAGTCGCGGCCCCCCAGTTCGTCGTACTTGCGATCGCGGAGCAGTTCCTCCCGCACCGTGACCAGGTCGATGGGGCGGGATCGCTCCACCAGCGCGCGCATCGCCTCATAGATCAAGGCGTGCTTCTGGAAATAGAAATCGTCGGGCCGCAAGCGCCCGGCGACCAGGCCGAGCGCCTGGTTGTCGAGAAACACCGACGCGAGGAAGGCCCGCTCGGCCTCCTCGGAGTGCGGTGGAACGCGCTCGATGCCGTTTCCGGACATCGCCCCAGCCCCCCCCGCGGCCAGCGACCTACTCGCGCTCGCGCACCACCCAGACCCGGATCGACGAGTCCACCCCCCCGCCCAGGTTCAGGGGCACGTCGTAGGTGCCGATCTCCTTCAACCCCTCGGGCAGCACCACCATGGCCTCCTCCACCCCGTACCCCTTGGCCTGGAGGTTCTCCGCCACCATGCGCGCCGTGACCGAGCCGTACAGTTTCCCTTCTTCGCTCGCCCGGACCTCGAGGGAGATGCTGTTCAGGTCTTCCACCCGCGCCTTCAGCCCCTGGAGGCTCTCCCGGCGCTCAGCCTCCTGGACGAGGCGCCGCTTGTGCTCCCCCTCCACCCGGCGGCGGTTCTCATCCGTGGCCGCGAACGCCAGGCGCCTGGGGAAGAGGAAGTTGCGCGCGAAGCCGCGCGCCACCCGCACGACCGCGCCGCGGTCTCCCATCTTCTCCACCGGTTGCCGCAGCAGAATGTCGAACTTGTGTGAACGAGCCATGGGAGGGTTCCGTTGACCTGCGCTCTCGCCGGCCGCTAGTCCGCCACGTAGGGCAGAAGGGCCAGGTACCGCGCGTACTTGATGTGCCGCTTGAGTTCCCGCTGCGACGTGGCGCTGGTGCGCGTCCGCTTGCGCGACAGGATCTTCCCCTGCGGCGAGAGGTAGCGATGCAGAAGGTTGACGTCCTTGTAGTCCAGCCCCTGAATGTCCTTGAACGCCGGGCGCGGCGCGTAGGACTTGGCCTTGCGCTTCCCCGGCTTCCTCTTGCCCCCGCGCAGTGGGGGCCTGCGACCACCCGGCATGCGAACCTCCCTTGGCTCCCCTGGTTGACGACCGCCCTCCGCGGGAGCGATTGGTCGCCCGCGCGGAACACCCGCGCCGGCGGCGGAAAGCGGCGCCCGCGAAAAACCCCTCTGCCGGGACCGCGGGTGGGAAAGGACGAGGAGGACTAGAACGGCAGGTCCTTCTCGTCCATGAGTTCTCCTTCCGGTTCCTCCGCGGCGCCTCCCTCGCTGCCGCCGGACTCCGTTCCCCCGCCGGCTGCGGCTCCCGCCCCGGCGACGGCGCCGCCTTCACGGGCCGTCCCGGAGGGCGCGACGCCGCCCCCGCCTGCGGGCGCGGGCGCGCGCGACCCACCACCGCGCCCCTGGCCTCCGTAATGACGCTCGCTGGAAGCGGAGGCCCCACCACCGCCACCACCACCTGCGGGCGCGCGGTCGCGGCCGTACCCCTTGTAGTCACGCCGGGGGTCAGCCTCCGGCCCGCTCTCGCCGGCTTCACCGCCCCCGCTCCCGCCGCCCCCTCCTCCCCCTCCGCGGCCCTCATACCGGGCGGTGGCGGGACGCCCGCCCCCCTCGCCGCCGCCCGGTCCGCCCTGGTCTTCGCGGCGGTCGACGAACGCGAAGCGGTCGACGATCACCTGCACCTTGGAGCGTTTCTGCCCCGTCTCGCGGTCTTCCCAGCGGTCCTGGTTGAGCCGCCCCTCGATGAGGATGGGGCGCCCCTTGCGGAAGTGCTCGTTGATCGTCTCCGCCGTCTTGCCGAACGCGGTCACGTCGAAGAAGTTGGCGCGGTCCTGCCACGCATCGTTCTGATCCCGCACCCGCTCGTTGACGGCGATGGAGAACTTGCCGATCGGGAGGCCGCCCGCCGTGTAACTGAGTTCCGGATCCTTCGTGAAGTTGCCCATCAGAATCACACGGTTAAAACTGGCCATGGTCGCGCCCCCCTTTCAAGGTTGATCCGGCGGCGGAGCGGGATTGAACGGCCGGCGGTCGCCACCGCGGAAGCCCCGGTCGCCGCGGTCGCGATCCCGATCCCGATCCCGATCCCAGCGCGGACCGTCGCGGCGCTCGGTGCCCAGCCCCTCGGTCTCCGGCGCCACCGAGAACTTCGGCCCCGGAATGCGCCCCTCTTTCGCCGCGGCCAGCAGCGCCTCGCGCCGGTCGGACCGTTCCAGGATCAGCGCGCGGAGCAACTCGTCGTGGATCTCCACCTGGCGGTAGATGTTCTTCACCGCGTCGCCCGCGGCCTCGAAATAGGCGATCAGGTAGGTCGCCCGCTTCTTGCCCCTGATCTCGTAGGTCAGTTTCCGCTCGTCCCAGCGCTCCTGGTGCAGGATCCGGCCGCCGTACTTCTCGATGACGTCGGCGACCAGTTTCGCCGCCCCCTCGGGACTCTTCACCGCCAGATCGTTGTCCACCAGGAACATGCCTTCGTAGAACATGAACGCTCCGTCCTTTGTTTCACACCGGCCCAGCCGAGGACGACGCGCCGCTCGCGGCTGGATCGTCTGGACTCGTCTCCCCTTCACCGGCCTTGATGTCGGCGTTGGCGTCGCCGGCCGCGGCCTTCCGGCGCGCCAACCATGCTTCCTTCTTCCTCTTCTGAGCCTCGGCGCGCTCCGCCGCCTCGCCGGGGTCAGGGTTGAACTGGTTCATCGCGGCCGCCGGCCCTTTCCGCATCCAGCACAAAAGCGCGTCCACCGCCCGCTCCACCGCCTCCTCTACCAGCGCGCGCTCGGCGCGGCTGAACGGCCCGAGCACGTGGTCGGCCAAGTCGGCCCCACCGGCGTCGCCGACGCCGATCCGCAGCCGCAGGAACTCGCCCCCGCCGGAGGCGGGGATGAGCGACCGCAGCCCGTTGTGCCCGCCGTGGGAGCCGGAGCAGCGCAACCGGATCTTCCCGACGGGCAGCGCGGCGTCGTCCAGGGCCACCGCCACCTCCCCGGCCGGCGCCTTGTAGAAGTCCATCACCGCCCGGAGACAGTTCCCGGAGAGGTTGACGAACGTGGTCGGCTTCACCACCAGCACTTTCTCGCCCGCGGCCTCGCCGAGGGCCACGAGACCCTTCAGTTTCGAGGTCTGGAACGCGAGGCCGTGCCGCGCCGCGAAAGCCTCAGCCACCTCGAACCCCACGTTGTGGCGGGTGCGGGCGTACTGTTTCCCCGGATTGCCGACGCCGAGGATGACTTTCATGCGCCGAGGGCTACTCCTTCTTCTCCTTCTCTTTGTCTTTTTCCTTCTTTTCCTTCTCCTTGTCTTTGTCCTTTTCCTCCCCAGCCTCCTCCTTCTTCTCGGTGATCACCTCCGGCTCGGCCGCGAAGTCGGTCGGCGTCGGTTCCGGCGCGGCCTCTTCCTTCACCTTGCGGCAGGAGACGTAGGCCCGTTCGGCGTCGCCGGGGTCGGCCAGGAGCACGCCGGCCGGCAGGGGAATCTGTCCCAGCCGCCACTCCTGGTTGAACCCCAGGTCGGCGATGAGCACCGTGATCTTCTCCGGGATCGCCTCCGGCAGGCAGGCGACCGGCACTTCCTTCACCGTCTGGTGGATGACGCCGCCTTCGCGCGCGCCGGCGGCATCGCCCACCAGTTCCAGGGGCACTTTGACGCGGATGCGTTCGCCGGCCTTCAGGCGCTGGAAGTCGATGTGGATGATCTCGTCGCCCAGCGAGTTGTACTGCAGTTGCTTGAAGAGCACCTTGATCGGCCGCCCCTCGACCTCGAGGTCGGCCGCCCGCGCCCCGCCCCGCAGCATGCGGGTGAACCGCGCCACGTCCACGGCCACGTTGGCGTTCGGCTCCCCGCCGCCGTAGATCACGGCGGGGATCCATCCGGTGTCGCGCAGCCGGCGATTGTTGCGGCCGCCGATCTGCGCGCGCGATTTGACGATTTCCGTTTCGGCCATGGGGTGCGAGGGGTAGGGGTG
>JACQVU010000422.1 GCA_016209585.1 Planctomycetota bacterium | reverse complement strand
GCCTCGACCACCACGGGGTCGGGGGGCGCGCCGGTGTCGGTGCGGCAGGCGTCGATGAGCAAAACGGTGGCGACGGAGCCGCCCGACTTCTCGGTCGACGCCGCGCCGGCGGCGATCCACTTCTGCAGCGAGGCCCAGGGCACGGTTTTCTCGTACCCCGCCCCGCCCGCGCCAGGCGCGGTGTAGTAGGTGAAGAGGTGGCTTCCCTTGGCGGCGTCGTCCATGCCGTGGCCTGCGTAGTAGACCAGCAACAGATTGCCCGGCCCGCGCATGCGCGAGGGCAGATCACGGGTGAGCGCGGCTTCGATCTCGTCCGCCGACACTTTGTCGCCCAGCAGTTCGAGCACGTTCTCATCCCGGAAGCCCGCGTGCGCCTTCAACGACGACTTCATGAGGTCGGCGGAGCGGCGGGCGAAGGGGATGTTCCAGTCTTTGCGGGCGCGATATTCGTCTGCGCCGACGATCAGGGCGTACCGCCCGCCGCCCGACGCCGACGCGCCGCCGGATCGTTTCGGGTCGAGATCGGGCAAAAGCCCGGCCAGGCGGCGGGAGAGGTCGGCGGGGCCGGCGGTTTCCGAAGAGCGCGCGGGCGGAGCGGACCGGTCGCTCACGCTCCCGGCTCCTGGCGAGGCGCCCGACACGCGCGCGGATGCGCCGGCATCGGGGGCCGAGGGGGAAGGCTCGCCCGCGCACCCCGAAGCGATTCCCGCGAGGAAGCAGGCGGACGCGATCAGAACAGCGAGTCGCCGACGCATGGGGGCATCCTTCAATGAATGGACTTTCGGTGACGACGGAGAGGAAGTGTAACACCGTGCGGGTTCGGCACGAGCAACCTTTCCACGAGAGCCATCGCTTTGTCGAACTTGGCCGCGGCCGTTCACCACGGAGACACGGAGACACGGAGGGCGCACGGAGAAGAGGCGAGGGGATTTGTCTTCTCCGTGAAATCTCCGTGTCTCCGTGTCTCCGTGTTTTGTCGCCGCGCGTTTCCCGACGCTCACAGCACCCGCCGGAAGACTCCGTCCTTCATCACCGGGACGAAGAAGTTCAAGAGAAGGCCGACCCGACACCCCGTGAGGCGCAGGTAGGTGAGCAGTTGGGCTTGATGCACCGGAGCCACGGCCTCGACCGCCTTGATCTCCACCACCACCTTGCCCTCGACGATGACGTCGGTCCGATAGCCGCAGTCGAGTTTGACGCCCTTGTACTCGAGGGGGAGACCGAGTTGGGCGGTGAAGTTCATCCCGCGCAGCGTGAGTTCATGGCAAAAGCAGGCCTGGTACGCCGATTCGAGCAGGCCCGGGCCGAGCGCCCGGTGCACCTCGATCGCCGCGCCGATGATCGCTGAGGTGAGGTCTTCGTTGACCAGCATGTTCCGCGGCTCCTTTCCGGGAGCATCGTCGCAGAGCGAGTCGAAATTCGGCTGCGCGCCTTCACCACGGAGACACGGAGGGCGCACGGAGAAGAGGCGGGGGTGCTGGTCTTCTCCGTGAAACCTCAGTGCTTCCGTGTCTCCGTGTTTTTCGCCGCGAGCGTCACGACGTCCGCTTCGGCCTTCTCGAGCCATTCAACGGTGTAGGGCTTCATACAGCACCCTCCCCCGGCGGACGACTTCCTCCATGAAGAAATCTCCCATTTTGAGCCTCTCTTGAATTTCCGCAGGCGTGCGGATCAAGAGATCCACGCGAAAGGAAGGTTGAACCCGCCGCCGAATGTTCCCCGCGTATTCCCAGAAGTGGCCTTCGTATTCGGCGACGATCAGAAGGTCCACGTCGGAATCCGGCCCCGGGCGGCCGTAGGCGTGCGACCCGAACAGAACTATCCTTCGAGGGCGGAACTCTCTGGCGATGGAGTCCGCCAAAGCCTGGATTTCCGCGAGGTCGGCCATATCGACACCCTTGCCAGCCCCATTTTACCGTGATCGTCGCTTCCCCATCTGCCGGAAACGAAAAAAAAGTGCTTTCGACACCCCGAGCGAAACGCAACCGCGCGAAGCGCCTCACGGCGCGACGAAATGCGCCACAGCGCAGCGCACCTCGAGATCCATGAGCAGATCGGAGACGCCCGCGCGCAGATCGTACAATCGCCGCACGGTGTCGGGTTCGGGCGCTGCGCCGCGCGGCCACGGCGGCACGGGCAGGCTGGGAAACTCGAACGGCCCGGGCGTGAGGAACGCCAGCACCGTCACCGGCCCGGACGCGTTGAGCTCCACCGGCCGCAGCGCGTGGGGGCCGGCGCTCCAGTGGGAGTCGCCGCGAGTCGCCTCGACGGGGGTCCATGCGGCGACGCCGTCGGCGTCGATCCAGAGGCAGGTGAGATAACCGGCGACGGCGTTGGTGAACGATATGT
Source organism: Planctomycetota bacterium (assembly GCA_016209585.1). Classification (GTDB taxonomy): domain Bacteria; phylum Planctomycetota; class UBA8742; order JACQVU01; family JACQVU01; genus JACQVU01. Next base: position 5,983 of record JACQVU010000422.1, on the reverse strand, counting down.
CGGCGCGACGCCCTTGCGCACCGAGCGGCAGCGCGGCGGCGTGGAAGGCGAACTTTGCCGGCAGTTCCCGCGCGCGGCAGTCGGCGAGGAGACCGGCCACGATGTCGTCGGGCTTCTGGAGCAGCGCGCGCACGCGCTCGGCCCTTCGCGCGATGGCGGGGCGTTCAGGCGGAGAAAGCAGGTCGCCGGCGCGTTCCAACGCCTGCACGGCGGTGAGCAGATCGCCGCGTTGCTCGGCGACGTCGGCGATGAGCAGGTGGGGATCGGCCAGGGTGGGGTTCCAGCGGGCGGCGAGGCGGGCGGCGGCCTCGGCCAGGTCGGGCAGCGAGCGGGCCTGGTAGCCGGCGGCCAGCGTGAGAGCGGCGTCGGGGTCGGGCGATTTCCGGGAAGCGAGGGCGATCAACTCCCTCTGCGGGAAGAGTTCGTCGAGCGGCACGCGCACGCGGGTGAAGCAGCGCGCGCCGCCCTTGGCGAGCGGTTCGTACCAGGGGTCGCCGAGGTCTTCCGCGCCGGAGAGCGTGGCGCCGGCGCGGGTGTGAGCGCGCGCCCTGGCCCAGGCGAGGCCCGCGGTGGAGTCGGCGCCACCCCGCGTGAAGCCCGTTTCCTCCACCAGGTGGTCGAACTGCGAACGCACCTCCACCCGCACCTGCTCCGCCGCCGCCTTGAGCGCCTGCGCCCGCGCGGCGGCCAAGGCCTCAGCCTTCGTGGCGGCGTCGGCGAAGCCCACGAAGACGCGCGCGCCCGCGCCGTCGTCGTACGACGACTTCAACCGCCACGCGGGGCCGGCGGCGAAAGGCTGGCCGGCTTCACCGCCGGGTATCGGGCGCTCGTTGGCGACGGACTCCGTCTTCCCGTCGGTTTCGCGCGGGGTCTCGGGCCGGTCAACGCGGGGCGACGGCGCGCACCCGGCCAGGAGCAGGGCGGTGGCGAAACACCACGAGCGAAGCGGTTCGCGTGAAGGACGCATCGTGGCGAGCCGATTTGGGGGATATCGACGGGCCGTCAGAGCAGATTGAGGATCCAGAACATGGATTCGGAGACGTCCATGGGGGCGTCGACGGCCTTGACGACGTGGAGGTTGGCGGTTTCCGTCAGGTCGACCAGTTTCGGGTTGGCGTAGACCTCGTGGTGTTCGTTGCGGAAGACGATGCGCACCACCGGCTTGTCGTACCGGACCGGGTTGGCGCACATCACCTTGGCGATCTCCTGGGTGTTCAGTTGCACCCAGGAGCCGACGGGGAAGAGCGAGAAATAGCGCAGGAAGGCCTTCACCACGTCGGTGTCGAACAGCCCCTTGTGCGCGTTCTTGATGATGGTCTCGATGGCGGAGTAGGGCTTCACCCCCTTGCGATAGGGGCGGTCGCTGGTGAGGGCGTCGAAGACGTCGGCCACGGCCACGATCTTCGCCACGGGGTGGATCTGGGGACCGCGCGCCTGGCTCGGGTAGCCGGTGCCGTCGCAACGCTCATGCTCCTGGTAGACGGCGAAGAGGGTGGAGCGTGGCACGCGGGAAAGGCTTCGCAACAGGGCCAGCCCCTTTTGCGGGTGGTCGCGGATTTCCGCCATCTCGGCCGGGGTGAGGGGCGTGGTCTTCTCCTCGATCTCCACCGGGATGCGGGTCATGCCGACGTCGTGCAGGAAAGCGCCGTAGGCCGCCTCGTACACCTGGCGGCGCGAGTAGCCCATGGCGGCCGCCACGTTGATGGTGATCAGCGTGACGTTGAGCGTGTGAGCCACGAGGTAGTAGTTGCGCCGCTTGAAGTGATGCATGCACAACAGCAGGTCCTTGTCGAGCACCAGGCACTCGATGATCTCTTCCGCGATCCGCCCGATCACCGCGGTGTCGATGCGCTGGCCGTTGGCGTCGCCCCTCAGGAGGTCGAAGAACTCCACCGCCCGCTCGAAGTTCCGGTCGTACCGCGAGAGGTAATACCTCTTCACCTCCTCGTTTCGCGCCAGGGCGGCGTCTTTCAGCACCTCGTCGGCCAATGGAGCGTCGGCGGGGTCAAACTCGAACTGCCCGCGCCCCGCCACCTCCTGCACTTGATCGGGCGCCAGTTCCTTCTCCGAGGCCACCATCCGCGCGTCATCAATCGCCAGACGCTCCGCGACCCCTTTCTTGCGTTGTTCGCGCCGGCGGGTGGCGAAGCGGAACACTTCCTCGCGCCGGGCGGCGTCTGGCAGCACCGTCACTTCGCGGACCTTGAACTTCCGCAACTCCTCCACCATGGCGCCGTCCGCGCGGGACCCGGCCGGCACCAGCAACTCGCCGCTTTCCGTATAGACCGGGCTGGCGACGCGGTCGCCCGTGGTGAGGGCGCCCACGGCCACCAGCCTCGGACCGGTCCTTTGGCCCAGGCCATCCACCTCCGCGGGCGTTTCGCAGACCGACAACTCAGCCACCTGCAACTTCTGCAGGGTGATGATGTCGCCGATGAACGGCACCTCTCCCCGTTCGAACACCAGCGTGCCCGATTCGTGGTAGAGCGGGTCCACCAGCGGTTCGACGAGGCTTACGGTGTCGAGACGAACCGTGCGCATCAGGTACCCGCCACGCGGCGCCGGCCGTTCGTTTCTGTGCTACTCCCAGAGTCGCCAGCAAGCGGGCGAGGTAACCGTTCACCCCGTCAAAGCAAAGATCGTTCACGGCCGCGAAAGCCGCTGAGGAACCCAGGAAGCCAGGAACTCAGACGCCGGAGCGAACCAATCGCATCGACAAACGCGCTGTTCGCGCTGCTTCGCCGTTCCTGCCTTCCTGGTTTCCTCAGAGTTCTCACCCCGAGGTGAACGGTTACCAAGCGAGTATAGCCTTTCCTGCGTCCGGCGCAAAACCTCCTGTGAATTTTCGCACACCTGAGACGCCGTTGATTGCACAATGACAAAGAGTTACGTCATGAGCGCATTGAACGCCCAGAAAACTCTTGTCACACAACTTGCCGCGTTTCGTCAGCCGCGGCGACGGGGGCGGCCATCGCCTGGCGAGGCGTCGCCGTCGGGGTCGTCGCTCGGCGCTGGGCGGTCAGTGGGCGCCGGCGGCCGGTTCTTTTTCGCCCGGCCGGGCGGCGTGATGGTGCCTGTTGCTGACCGTTTCTTCGCCGGCGACCGGCGCGCGCTGGAGGAACTGTTGCGGCTCGGTTTGCCGTGCGCGCCCGCGCCGCCACCGGGAAGCGGCGGAGGTTCCAGCGGCGACCGGGGCGGGTCGGGGCGGAACTCCATGGTGCGGATGCCCTCGACGATGGTGTCGATGCAGTCGAGGAGTTCCCTCGGGGTCTCGAAGCGGATGTCGCGCTCCTTGGCCATCATCCGTTCGATGAAATAGCGAACGTGTTGCGAGACGCCGGCGTCGTGGAACTCCTGCGAATCGAGCGAGTCGCGCACCTGCTTGGCCATCACCTCGGCGGCGTCGCTGCCGGCGAAGGGGGTGGAGCCGACCACCAGGTGGTAGAGCGTGGCGCCGAGCGAGTAGATGTCGGCCCGGATGTCGACGTCGGCGTACCCGCGAGCCTGTTCCGGGGAGATGTACTGCACGGTGCCGCAGGTGGTGGTCTCCCGTTCGCCGGCGCGGTGGGCCTCGATGGGTTTGGCGAAGCCGAGGTCGCAGAGCACGATGGCGCCCTCGGTCGTGAGCATGATGTTGTCGGGCTTGATGTCGCGGTGAAGAATGCCGTGCGAGAGGCAATAGTCCAGCGCTTCGGCGCAGCCTTTGATGACGAAGAGCGCGAACTCCTCCGACAATCGCCCCTCGCGGTTCAGGATGTCCTGCACCGAGCCGCCCTCAATGAACTCCATCGCCATCCAGTGCAGCGTGCCGACGTCGTCGTCCTCGTAGGAACCGTGCCGGATACCTTTCACGATGCTGGGACAATCGAACTCCACCAGAAGGCGCGCCTCCCGTTGCCAGCGCTCCACGAACAGTTCGTTCCGCGCGTGCGCCGGGTACATCACCTTGAGGGCCACGCGGCGGCCGCTCTCTCGATCGTCGGCGGCGAAAACCGCCCCCATGCCCCCCGCGCCCACCTTCTCGCGCACGTCGAACCCGGGGATGTCCAGCACGTCGTCCACTTCCAGACCGGTCTTGAGGTTCTTCTCGCCCCGCTCCGCCGCCGCCCGGCGATGGGAGGCCGTCTCCAGCGCCTGCTTCAGGCTCTCCACCTGGCCGTCCGTCAACAGGCCGTTTTTCACCAGCAGTTTCAGGAGCGAGGCCGGCCCCTCCGCCCCACGAGCCGCCTTCTGCGCTTCGATGGCGGCCGCTTCCAGTTGCTCGCGGGAGATGAGGCCAGACCGCACCGCCGCCACGGCGATCAACTGCTCCTGCCTGGCGATCTCTTCACGTCCCATCGGCCTTCGATCCCCGGTTCACGGCACGGTGATCACCGCGGGGCGTTCGCTCTTGTCGCCCGCGCCATGAATCCCCGCCCGGTTGCGGCGCGCGTACGCGTCGGCCTCCTCCAGCATCTTGACGTACTTGCGCTGCTCCGTCTCGATCCGGTACTCCAGCACGCCGTAGCCGTTCTTCACGATCGCCGCGTTGACGAACATCTTCTGATCCGGGGGAATCCCCAGGTTCTCCCGACCGAAGCCCTCGTAGTTGGGCGCGTTGGTCACCGGCGAAAACACCCACCCCGTCAGTTCGCCCTCCGGGTCGCGGTAGCGCCGCTCGAACACCACCTCGATCTCCTTCCCCTCGAGGTTCCGCCTCTGCACTTCCAGCGCACGCTCGAAGTACGGCTCCCCCGGCCGCAGCGCCCGCACGCCGATGTACCGGAGTTTCTCCCCGTCTTCGAGCAGCAGCGTGTCGCCGGTCAACACCTCAGCCACGGTGTAGCCGCGCGTGATCGGCTCACCCCGATCCGGCAGCACCTCCGGCCCGAAACAGCCGCCGACGCCCGCGGCCGCGCCCAGGAGGAGAGCCGCCGCACGCCAGACCCGGCGGCGTGGACCATGAAACAGAAGTCCGTTTCCCATTGTATCTCCCGCGGGCGCAGCTGCAAGCGTGCGCTATTCGGCCACGGCTCGCCCTTTCTGTCGCCAACCGCGCCGTCACCGCCGGGAACCTCCGCCACGCTGATCCGCGGAGGGCGGCTGCGGCGCAGCCGCGCGCGGGGGCTGGGATCGCTCGACAAGAGCCGGGCGAGCGTCAGCGACCGGGCGGCGGCGATGGCGATGACGATGGCGGCGACGATCCCCCCGGCCGCCCACCACTCCCCCGCGAGCGCCGCGTGAGCCAGATAATAAACACCAGCAGCGTCGCCAGCAACGTCCCGGCGGCGAGAATCGCCAGCGTCTCACCGCGCGCGGCGGTTGCATGTGGCGGTGGCGGGGGTGGGCGCGCGGGGCGATCGGGGGTGGCTGGAGGTGCGGAGTCGGCCAGCGTGGGCAAGGCCGCATCGGCGGAACCGGAGGATGGCGATGCCGCGGGTGGCGAGGAGTTTTCGGTCCTATCGGGTGGCACCATGCGGAAGGTGCAGATTCATCTTGTACGGGAGAATTATCACGCCGATTCCGTTTCCCCATCGAAAGCCGTGCCACGGGCGGTCTCGCGCACGTCTGCTCCACGAAGGTTCCCAAGCGACGCCGACGAGCAAGAGACGGGGCGTGATTTCACCACGGAGACACGGAGACACGGAGGTTTCACGGAGAAGAGCATCCCGGAGTCTCTTCTCCGTGCGGTCTCCGTGTCTCCGTGGTGAAAAACGGGCGCCGACTTCAGAAGCACCAGGCGGCGTCATAAGGGCGCGTACAAGATCGATCTGCACCCAGCGCTCGCTAGGGCAGTTGACGTATCGTCGTTCGGAGTATCTCTGCGCCCGGTGCCAGACGTTCGCGCCGCTGGACGCGGAGTTGGGGGTGAAGGCGGGGGAGAAGCGCAGCCCGCGTCTGGCGGAGGCGGTGGAGCGGTTGTCGAAGGAGATGCCGTACGAGGAGGCGGTGGACGGGCTGCCGTCCGTCGCCGGGTGCAGATGGAAGTTGTATGCCGTAATCG
>JACQVU010000416.1 GCA_016209585.1 Planctomycetota bacterium | reverse complement strand
TCCCGGCGGTACTTGTCCATCAGGCGGGCCATGGCGGGGTGCGGGGTGCGGGGTGTTGGGAGGGTGAGAGGGAAGGGGTCAGGAATCGAACGAATGGCCGCACTTCACGCAGACGCGCAGCCGCTGGCCCTTCTCGGACCGCTGGTGACGGACACGCACGCCGCGCAGGCACCCCGGCGACGGGCAGTAGAGCAGCACGTTGGACGCGGCGATGGGCGCTTCCATCTGGTGGCGGGAGCCGCGCGGGCTTTGCCGGGAGCGGCGCTGGTGCTTCCACACCAGGTTCCGGCCTTCCACCACCACGCGGTCGGAGTCTGAAAGCACCTGTTTCACCTTGCCGGAGGGGGCGCGCTTGTCTTCCGCCTTCCGGGGCCGCTGGGAGCCGGAAACGATCTGGACGATGTCGCCCTTCCTGAGATGCATCACACGACCTCGGCCGCCAGGGAGAGGATCTTGGTGAAGTTGCGCATGCGGAGCTCGCGGGCGACGGCGCCGAAGATACGGGTTCCCTTCGGGTTGCCCTCGTTGTCGATGAGCACCACTGCGTTGCGGTCGAACCGCACGTAGGTGCCGTCATCCCGGCGCACGTTGCGCCGGGTGCGCACCACCACGCCGCGCACCACCGTGCCCTGCTTCGTCTCCGCGCTCGGCAGGGCCTTGATCACCGAACCGACCACCACGTCGCCCAGCGTGGCGTACCGCCGGCGGGTGCCGCCCAGCACCTTGATGCAGCGCAGTTCCTTGGCGCCGGTGTTGTCGGCCACGTCGAGTTTGGTCTGCATCTGGATCATCGCACGCCTCCGGCCTCCTCCGCCGCCCCGGCCCCCTCACGCCCGCCGCGCCGTCACCACGCGCACCAGCCTCCAGCGCTTGAGTTTCGACAGGGGGCGGGTCTCCATCACCTCCACCACGTCGCCTTCCTTGGCTTCGTTCTTCTCGTCGTGGACGTAGAGCATGGTGTGCCGTTGCAGGTATTTTCCGTAACGGCGGTGACGCACCAGGCGCGTGATCTTCACGCGGAGGGTCTTCGTCATCTTGTCGGAGGCCACCACCCCCAGCGCCGTCTTGCGCGCCCCGCGCCCGGCGGCGGCGCGTTTGGAGATCGTTCCCCCGTGCACCGTGACGCGCCGCGTCTCCGGCTTGGGCGCCTCGACCAGCGGGCGCCCTTCGTCGCCGGCTGGCCCCAGCGCCGCGCCGCCTCCGGCTCCGCTCTCAGCGGCCGTGGCCGCGGTCACGTCTGGGGGAGCGTCTGAGGTCTGGGGTTTCTCGCTCATCGTCTTTCTCGGCGGCTGCCCGCCTGCCCGCTTCCGGGCGCGTGGATGTCAACTGATCTGCCGGTAGCCGCGCTCCGGCCGCCGCGCCCGGTCGCGGCGCGCCTGCGCCCGGCGGGCGAGGCGCGATCGCCACTCCGGCGAGTTCTTCTTCTCTTCCGCGGCCAAGACGCGCTCGTGAAGCACGAGATTGATGCGCGCGATGTCGCGGCGCGCAGCCCGCGAGGCGCGCGTGTTCTCCGACGGGCTGGTCTTCGCCCGGTAGCGGAGGTTGAACATCTTCGCCGTCAACTCCTCGCGCAACTGGAGGAGTTCCTCGAGGCGTTTCTCCCGGACCTCGGCCGCCTTCATACCGATATCCTCCGCGCGACGAAGCGCACGCCGCATGGCAGTTTGTGGGTGACGCGGTTCAGACACTCCCGCGCCACGTCGCGCGGGACGCCGCCCACCTCGTAGAGCATGTGGCCGGCCTTCACCGTGGCGCACCAGTACTCCGGCTCGCCCTTGCCCTTGCCCATCCGCGTCTCCGGCGGGCGGCCCGTGACCGAGCGATGGGGAAAGACCCGCACGTACAACCGCCCGGTGCCCGCCAGGAAGTGCGACGCGGCCACCCGGCCGGCCTCCAGTTGCCGGGCGGTGATCCAGCAGTTCTCCAGCGCCTGCAGCCCGAACTCGCCGAAGGCTACGAAGTTCCCCCGCGTCGCCGCGCGGCGGTTGTTCCCCCGGTGCAACTTCCGGTACTTAACCCTTTTTGGAAGCTTGAACATGGAGGTCCTGCAGTTTCTCCCCCGGCTTCAGCGTGCGCCGATAGACCCATACCTTCACGCCGATGGCGCTGTAGGTGGTGTGCGCCTCCGCGAAGCCGTAGTCCACGTCGGCCGTCAGCGTCGAGAGCGGAATGCTCCCCTGGTGGCTCACCTCGGTCTGCGCCATTTCGCGGCCGCCCAGCCGCCCGGAGGCGCGCACCCGGATGCCGAGCGCGCCGCGCTGCATGGTGGCCTCGATGGCCCGTTTGATCGCGCGCCGGAACGCCACCCGGCGCATCAACTGCGACGCCACGTCCTCGGCCACCAGTTGCGCCTCCAGTTCGGGGGCCTTGACTTCCACGATCTCCAGGTCCACCTCCTGGCCCGTGATGCGCCGGAGGTGCTCTTTCAGTTCGTCTTTCCGCTCGCCCTTCCGGCCGATCATGATCCCCGGACGGGCGGTATACAGGTAGACCTTCATCTGCCCGCCGCTCGATGACTGGCCGCCCGTGCGCTCGATGATGATGCGGGAAATCTGCGCCACCAGCCCCACCGGCGCGATGCGCCCGTTCTTGTCGCGGTAGGTGAACTCCGACTTGATGAACCGGCGCACCCGGGCGTCTTCCACCAGGTACTTGCCGAAGTGCTTCTTGTCGGCGTACCAGCGCGAGCGCCAGGTGTCGATCACCCCGACCCGCAGACTCGTCGGACAAACCTTCTGACCCATGGCTTCTCGTCTTCTTCCTGGCGCCACGCCACCCGCCACCCGCGGCTACGGTTTGGCGCCCGCCACCTTTTCCCCGACCGGCCCCAGGATCGTCTCGGCGGGCTCGTCGTCCTCTGGCGCCGGCTTCTCCCACGGCGTGAGGATCACGCTGATGTGGCAGGTGCGCCGCATGATCGGCGACACCGACCCCCGCGCCCGCGCCTTCCACCGCTTCATCATCACGCCCTCATCCACCACGATCCGCTTGATCGCCAGATTTTCGGGCCGGGTGTCCAGACCGCGATCCCCTCCCAGGCTCTCCGCGTTCCGCGACGCGGAACGCAACACCCGCTTGACGTAGAACGCGGCGCGCTTGGGCGTGTTCTCCAGGATGGCCAGGGCGTCTTTCACCAGCCGACCGCGCACCAGATCCACCACCAGCCGCGCCTTGTGCCCCGACATGGGCACGCCGCGGGCGAACGCCCGGAACTCGTCCTGGGGTGGCGCCGGTTTCTTTTGCTTCTCCGCCATGTGTTGATCACCCGGCCGCCGCTCAGGTCTCGCCCGCCTTCTTCTCACGCCCGTGGCCGCGGAAGGTGCGAGTCAACGCGAACTCGCCCAACTTGTGGCCCACCATGTCTTCCGTGACGTAGACCCGGATGTGCACCCGACCGTTGTGCACCAGGAACGTGTGCCCAACAAAATCCGGTGGAATGGTGCACCGACGCGCCCAGGTTTTGATCTCCTGCCGCGCGCCGGCCTCGTTCTGCGCCCGCACCCGCGACAGCACCTTCGCGTCCACGTACGGCCCCTTTTTCAGCGAACGACCCATCCGCGCTCCCTTTCAACCCCGCTCCACCCGCCCTCTTCCCCTCTCCCCGCCCATCCTCAACCGTACCGCCGGCTCCGACGCCGCCGGACGATCAACCGGTTGCTCGCCTTCTTCCTCCCGCGCGTCTTCCCCCCCTTCGCCAGCACGCCGTTCGGGCTGCACGGGTGGCGCCCGCCGCCGCTGCGCCCCTCGCCGCCGCCCATGGGGTGGTCCACCGGGTTCTGCGACGTGCCGCGGTTATGCGGCCGAAACCCCCGGTGGCGGTTCCGCCCGGCCTTGCCCCACCAGATCAACTGGAAGTCGGCGTTGCCGATGGCTCCCACCGTGGCACGACAGTCGAGCAGCACGCGGCGCACTTCCCCCGAGGGCAGCGTGAGAATGGCGTGCTCGCCCTCCTTGTTCGTCAACGTGACGGACGTGCCGGCCGAACGCGCCAACTGCCCGCCATGGCCCGGCGTCAATTCCACGTTGTGCACCTGCAGGCCCGCCGGCATATTGCGCAGCGGGAGGCTATTGCCCACGTTCAACTCCACCCGCTCGCCCGACTCCACCACGGCGCCCACCCGGATGCCCGCCGGCGCCAGAATGTACCGCTTCTCCCCATCCTCGTAGTGCAAGAGCGCCACCCGGCAGTTGCGGTTGGGATCGTATTCCACCGCGGCCACCAGCGCCTTGTGCTCGTCTTTCCGCCTCTTGAAGTCCACGACGCGGTACTGCTTGCGATTCCCCCCGCCGCGGAACCGCACCGTCATACGCCCGCTGTTGTTGCGCCCCCCGGCCATGTGGCGCTTGTCGAGCAGCGAGCGCTCCGGCCGCTTCTTCGTGATCTCCGCGAAGTCGGGGACCGTCATGAAGCGACGGCCGGGAGATGTTGGTTTCAGTTCGCGTAGAGCCATGACGAAGCCTCAGATGAAGTCGATCTGGTGCCCCTTTTGCAACTTCACCAGCGCCTTCTTCCAGTCGGACCGCTCCACGTAGCCGAAACGTTTGCCGGCCCGCACCCGCACCCGCTTGCCGGCGACGTTCATCACGTTCACCTTGGCCACCTTCACGTCGAAAATGGCCTCGATGGCCGCCTTCACCTCCCCCTTGTTGGCGCCCCGGTCGACCACGAAGGCGTACTGCCGGTTGCGCTCCACCATCTGGTGGACCTTCTCCGTGATGTGCGGCACCCGGATGATCCGGTAGTAGCGACTGCGATCCGGCACGGCCATTGCCCCACGCCTCCTCACACCTTGGAGTACCCTTGGCGCAACCGCTCGAACGCCGGGCGCGTCACCACCAGGAAGCGGTGGCGCAACACGTCGTAGGCGTTCAGATCGGCCACTTCCGCCACTTCCACCCCGCCGATGTTGCGGATGGACTTCACCACCCGCCGGTCCCCTTCCGACAGCCGGCTCTGCCCGACCCGCGCCCGGCGCGCCGCCCTCGCGGTGGACAGCGCCCGCGCCTCCACCGCCAGGCGTTCCGGCTTGGGTAACTCATGTTTCTTCTTCCCGCCGGCCACGGCCACGGGCGCCGACGGCTGCGCCACGCTCGCCCCGTCGCCCGCCGGGGCGACGGCGACGGCGCCGGTGGCCGCGAACGCCACCAGGGCCGCGTGGGCCACGTCAATCTTCTTCAACAGCGCGGCTGCCGTGGAGGTTTTCGGCGCGGCGAACTCCAGTTTCTCGACGATGCGCATCTCGCCGTCGCGCACCTTGGAGAAGAGCGCCGCGGCCAGCGCCGCCCGCCGAACCTTCTTGGGGACGGTGAAGGAATAGTCCCGAGGGTGCGGCCCATGCGCGATGCCCCCTCCCACCCGCAGCGGCGAGGTGCGATGCCCCGCCCGCGCGCGACCCGTTCCCTTCTGGCGGTACATCTTCTTGCGCCGGCGCGCCACCTCCGACCGGGTCTTCACGCTGTGGGTGCCCACGCGCCGATTGGCCTCATACATCACCACCACCTGGTGCAACGCCTTGACCCGGACCAGCCCGCCGAAAATTCCGGCCGGCACCGTGAGCGGCTCAGCCGGCGCGCCCTCGGCGGTGAAGACGGGAATGGTGTAGTTGTCCGGTTTCGTGGACATGGCGCCAACTGCCGATCCCTGTTGCTCAGCCGTACTTCTTCTTCCCGCGCTTGCGTTTCACGGCGGTCTTGGCGTCGCGAACCATCACGATGCCGCCCGTGGGACCGGGAACCGCGCCCCGGAGATAGAGCAGGTTGCGCTCGGCCTCGACCCGCACCACCTGAAGATTCTTCATCGTCTGGCGGGTGTTGCCGTACTGGCCGGGGTACCGCTTGCCCGGGAGAATGCGGGAGGGGTCGGTGTGCATGCCCGCCGAGCCGGGGGCGCGCCCCTTCATGTCGCCGTGGGTGTTCGGCGCCTGCCGGAAGCCGTGCCGCTTCACGGTTCCCTGAAAGCCGCGCCCCTTGATGATGCCCACCACGTCGACCTTCTTCCCCACCTCGAACATCCCCACCGTCACCCGCTCGCCCACCTTCGGGGCGGCGCCCGGACGCAGGGGAAACTCCCGCAGCCGCCGCCTCGGCCGGACGCCGACGGCGGCGAAGTGGCCGCGCACGGGCTTCGTCAGCACCTTGTCGCGCACGTCGCCGAACCCCAGTTGCACGGCCGTATAGCCGTCGCGCTCCGGGGTCTTCACCTGCACCACATCGCACGGCCCGGCCGTGACGACGGTGACGGGAACGACCCGCCCCGCCTCGTCATAGAGCTGGGTCATCCGCAACTTCCTGGCGAGCAAGCCGACCACCATCCTGGCCTCACTCCCCGAACTTAATCGTCATCTCCACGCCCGCGGGCATGGAAGAGATGCGGTCGTTCAAGCCCTGCATGAGCCGCGACGACGGATCGAGAATGTAGAGCACCCGCTTGTGCGTCCGGATCTCGAACTGCTCCCGCGACTTCTTGTCGACGTGCGGCGAGCGGTTCACCGTGATCCGCTCGATCCGCGTCGGCAACGGGATCGGCCCCGCCACGCGCGCCCCCTGCTGCTTCGACGCCTCCACGATCGCCCGGACGCTGGCGTCCAGCAATTCGTGGTCGTAGGCGTCCATGCGGATCTTGATCCGCTGCTGCTTGTTCGACGCCGGGACGTTGGCCATTCGCTTCTCTCCCCACGAAAAATTGGGAGGGGAGAGTATAGGGAAACGGCCGCAACCGATCAACAGCCATTTTCCCGAAATCTCAAGACCTTACGAGACGTACGTGAACGAGGGGAACGGGAGAGCGTGGAACTGCGCCTGCCCCATGCCCACG
>JACQVU010000413.1 GCA_016209585.1 Planctomycetota bacterium | reverse complement strand
GGCAATGGCTGACAACTGACAACTTCCCTCGTGTCTCCTGTGTCTCTTGTGGCCATTCCATCCGGCGGTCAGTTTCCGCTTCTCTCCACCGGGCGGGCGGCGTTATAGTGATAAGGAGTGTGCCGGTTTGGACCGGGCGCGCCCACCGGGGAGGTGGCTGAGCGGTCGAAAGCGCCGGATTGCTAATCCGGTGTGGTGCTACAAAGCGCCACCGGGGGTTCGAATCCCCCCCTCTCCGCTTTCAGGGATATCGTCGAGCAGGCTCGCGGCGCGCGCTCTCGCGCGCCGAGCGTCGGACAGCCGTCGCGACGTGGGCACGAGCCCGGCGCTGGCCTATCATCACCTTCAGCCCGCGATCGCTCGCGGCTCTCGTGGCGGCGGCGCGTGCTTCGCTCCGCCGGCGGGCGCGGGAACGGCGGCGGGACGGCGCGAAAGGCGGGAAGGCGCGAATCTCGCTTCCTTCGCGGGCGGGCCGATACGCCGGCGCTTCTCGCCCACCGGCGGCGGCCAGTGCATCGCTCCGCTGGTGGGCGGGGCGCGGGACGCGGGACGCAAGGCGCGGGACATTGAATTCCCGCCTTCCCACGTTCCCACGTTCCCACGTTCCCGCCTTCTTCCCCTCGCGGGCGAGCGAACCACCGCGCGGGACTCGGGGCCTGCGCCGTCACCAAACGACTATTGGTTGCCGGTCGTTCTGCTCTCATATCTGAGGGATCGCCATCGCCGGTCTTTCCTCGGCCGGGTGACGCGTCTCTTCTCGGTCGTTCGGGCCCGCGCCGGGGTGGGGGCTGAAGGCGTGAAGCGGATCGCGCTGGCGGCGACGTGTCGGCGTTCGGGGCGCATGCTCGCCATGCCCGTCGCCCCCGCCCTCGCCCCATGTCCCATCACTCGCTTCATCACTGTCTACCTGGCCGACCTGGCCGTTGACCGCCGCCCCGCCACCGTCGATGAGGCGGGGCGGGCGCTGCGCCGCTTCTCCCTCTTCCTCGGTTCGCGCCCCCTGGAGACGCTGGCGCGGCCGGACGCCCGCCTCTTCCTGCTGGCGCTGCGGCAAACGAGGCTCTCCGCGCCGACCTGCAACAAAACGTTCCGCCACGTGAAGGCGGCGCTGGCCTGGGCCGAAGAGGCGGGCGTGATCCCGCGTCACCCCTGGCGCGCCACGCGGGCGCTCCGGTGCGACGCGCCAAGCGTGCGGACCGTCTCACGCCTGGAGATAAGCCGCCTGCTCGGCGCGTGCCGCTCGCCGGCGCAACGGGCGCTGATCCTTTTGATGGCGGACTGCGGCCTGCGCACCCGCGAAGCGGTCTCGCTCCGCGCCGCCTGGATCGACTTTCCCCGCCTCCTCATCCGTCTGCCGGCCGAAGCCTGCAAGAGCCGCCGCGGCCGGACCGTGGGCCTGACCCGCCGCGCCATGGCCGCGCTGCGGGAGGCTGGCATGATGCGCCGGCCACGGGCACTGCTCTTCCCCGGACGGTTCAACGCCGGTCGGCCCATTACCCAACCATACGAAGGGCTTCGCGCGCTGTGGAGGCGCGCCGGCGTGGTCGGCGTGCCCTACGACCTGCGCCGCACGGCCATCACCCGCTGGCTTTCCGTGGGCACGTCTCCCAACGCATGCGCGAGTCTGGCCGGCCACCGTTCGCCGGTCACCACGCTCAAGCACTACGCGGCGGCCGCCGGCGAGAACGACGCGAGAGAGGCCGCGAATCGCCTGGACCAGGAGGAGAACCACGAATGAACACGAATAGGCACGAATCCGGGCCCGACGACCTGGACCGCTGCGCGTGTGGCGCGCACCAGCCCGGCCGCTACGTGGCGCTCACGGCCGACGGGCAGACCATCATCGAGGTGTGCGAAACGTGCTGGACTCGGCACGTTCTGCCGATCCTCACCGCGCGGAGGCGCGAGATGCTCGCCATCGACGCGCTCCACGCCGAGATCGATCGGTGCATCGCGGCCGAGAGGACGGACACGCCGTGACATACGTCGTGCCCTGCCCCAGGTGCGCCGCGTCATGCGATATCGAGGCCGACGTTATCGACGACGACCAGCGCGACGCCCGCGCCGGAACCGACGCCCCAATCATTCATATCTGGTGCGTTGGCTGCCATGGATGCGGCCGGCTGTGGACCGACCAGGAAACCGCGACGGTTCGGCTGCGCGTGTTGGCACGTCACCGGGAGCGGACATCATGACCATCCCCACGTCGCCCCCGCGCCACCGGACGGCCTGCATACTCTGTGGCTGCACCGAGGCTCGCGCCTGCGCGGGTGGGTGTGGCTGGGCGTGGAACGGGCTGTGCACGGCCTGTCTGCCACGTCACGGGGAGATCATCGCAGCGCTGGAGCGGGGGGAACGGCTGGCCGATGTGGCGGACCATCTTGGCCTGGCCACCTGGAGGGTCTACGCGATTCGCCGGCGGTCGGGGCGCTGGCAGCCGTGGGGACGGCTGTCGGCTACGCGCCAATCCGCTGTGGCCGCGATGTTTGCGGCCGACAAGACCAACAAGGAGATCGCGGCCGCGCTGGGAGTCTCGCGGCGGACCGTGGAACGTTACCGGCACGCCGGCAACCTGCTGGCGCGCCGCCGGCGCGTGGGGATCGAAAGGCAAGGGCAGCGTCGGCTCTGGCCCATCCGGGTGTAGGCATAGAACCCCGCGCGCGGCGGGGGACACCGGCCGGCGACCAGGAAGCCGGGCCGGCGACCGCGCTGGGAACGCTTCGCCGACTCCCACCCGGCCTTCGCGCGGCCGGCCGGAGCAGGTGGAGCCTTGGGGCGACTTCGATTCGCGTGCATTCGTGGTTCGTGGCCACCTCCCGCCGCTGGCGACGGGAGCGAGTGCCCGAAGTCCGCCCAATGGAGCGGTTCGGACCATCGGGATTGACGCGCCGTGCATTAATTGACTCTTTGAGTCTGACTCAGATGACTCTGACTCAGACGTCTGACCTGAAGTGAATCAGTCAAGCAATGAGTGATCCTGACTATGCGTAGCACACTTTGTACCATTCCGACCGACTCCGCCACCCCGATGGAGCCTGACCACTCCGACCCTGACCGGCCTGACCCTGACCGGCCTGACCCTGACCGGAATGACGCGCCCGCGGATGACCCCGGCCCGGAGCGTGGCGGAGCGCCCGCCGTACCTCGCCCCGCGACCGAACGCGGCCGGACCGCCCGGATGCGCTGGGCCGGACCGGCGAAGGTCTACCTCGTGCCAGCTGAGGAATTCACCGAGGCCGAGGCGGCCCAGGCGGGGGAAGTGCTCGGCGCGTGGCGCTGGGACCGGTATCGGTGGCTGGACGTGATCTCCACCCGCCGGCGCGCGGGCTGGCCGATGAATCTGCACGTTCTGCGCGACTTCCTGGAGGCATCGCGCAAGCAGATCGCCCGCGACCCCCGGCCGGACGCCGATACCACGGCCCGCGAGCGCAACTATACATTCCGTCTTCTCACGCGCGAAGCCACGGTGCGGGAGACGAAGGAGCGTGAAGAGCGCGAGCGGCGCGACGCCGACCGGCGGGCAATGGACGCGCTGCGGGCGAGCGCCCGGTCGTTCGCGGCCGGAGCGCTGCTGCACCTCAAGTGCTCCCACGGTCTCTACGTGGTCGAGTCGCGCGGCGACGGCTACGCGGTCTGCGTGGAGGTGGTGGACGGGATCACGGCCAATCTCGCCGCGATGTTCGACCTGGCGGAGGTGCTGCGCAAGGGGGGCGAGATTCGGCCGGCGACGTGAACCGCAGAGGCGCGGAGGGCGCGGAAAAGAAGAATTCATCGGCCTTCTCCGCGCTCTCCGCGCCTCTGCGGTGAGTCCATCGTAATTCTGTCGTTTTTTTTTCTTGTGCCAGATAGCCCGCGATGATCAAGTGCGGGAACAAGAAGACCTGGGCAATCCCCGAACGGGGACGGCCCAGGTTTTTTTTTCGCGTTTCCTTCCCGCGCGCGGCCGAACTGCCCAGGACGGCCGCGCGTGGTGAAGGGGACGAATCACGATGAACAACGATCTCTCCTACGGAGCGGACGCGACGGAAAGCCCCAACTGGCCCGGCGGCGCGCGGGCGGAGGGCGCGCGGGACGACGCGGCGACGCGCGGGGGCGACGCGGGCCGGGGCGGGAATGGGGCGGATGAGGCCGGCGCGGAGCCGCGCCCAGCCGACGGCGACGCCTACACCATCGACGACTTCCTCCGGCCGCTGGGGCTGGATTACAGCGGGGACAACGCGGGCCGGCCGGCCACGATGGTCATTTCACGCGACGGTGAACCCGTGACCGAAGTCTCCGCCCCTATCGACCGGCGCGCCTTGGTGCTCGGCGTGCGCGTCAAGTGGGGCGACGACGCCGGCAAGGTCGGCCTCGGGCCGGGCTGCTACTCCTTCCGCGTCAAAGGCGTCGGCCGCGACGGCAAGAGCGGCAAGTTAGCGAGCCGCGAGCAGGTGACGATCACGGAACAGGAAGCCCGCGCGCTGGGCTGGACGCCACCGCCGCCGCCGGAAGTCTCACGCCAAGACGCCAAGACGCCAAGCGGACCAGAAGATGAGATCGCCGGCGCTTCCGTCGTTGACAAAATGATTCTCGCCACGCTGGCGAACCTCGCCGAGACGCAGAAACAGATCGCCGCCGCGCTCGCGGCCAACTCCGGCCGGAGCCTGCTCGAAACGCAGGCGATGGAGGCGGTCGTGTCGCAGATGCGCCGCGCCGCCAACCCCCCGACGCTCCTGGAGCGTGGGGCCCAGGCGCTGCAGGTGCTCTCGCTGCTGGACAAAGCGCCGGACAGCAAAACGTTGGGCGCGGCCGGGCGTCTGGTCGGCGAGTTTTTGGCCGCGCGCGGCAAGTCCGAGGACCGGATGCTCGGCGCGCTTGATCGTTTCCTTGAGGGGGCGAGCAAGGGAATCGAGGCATGGGAGCGGCGCTCGGAGCGGCGCGACGCGCTGGCCGGGGGCGTGGGCGGTCAAGGCGGCTTGAAGTTGTTGGTCCCCGGCGACTTTGGAGCGACCCATGCCGGTTGACGTTCTCTCTCTCTCCCGGACCGCGCGCGCTGAGCGAGACCGCGCTGATCGCGGCCACGCTCGCCGGCCTGGCCGCGGCGTCGCCCACCGTGCGCCGCGCGGCGGAGGAGGCGCTCGCGGAGTCTCACGCCAAGACGCCAAGCCGCGAAGAAGAGATGCGCGCCATCGGCGCGTGGGTGGCGGCGCGTTCGACCTGGACGGCCGATTCCACCAGCGCCGAAGAGATTCGTAGCCCGCTGGAACTGCTGCGCGAGATCAGCACTGGGCGCCGGGCGCGGGCCGACTGCGACTGCCTCGCCACCCTCACGGCCGCGCTGCTCGCATCGGTCGGCGTGCCTTCGGGCATCGCGGTCGTCGCCGTGACGGCCGCGCCCGGAAGCCTCGACTCGGCGCACATGGTCGCGGTCGGGCTGGACGACGCCGGCACGTGGCGGATCGTCGATCCCTCGGCCGCGCTCGCCGCGCGGCCACTGGCGGAGGCGGGGCGCATCATCGACCTGGTGCCGCTGCCCGCCGACCTGGACGAAGTGCCCGGCTGGCGCGCCTACGCCGACGCGCTCGGCACGCCGCGCGAAGAGGCGGCGCTGCGGCGGGTGGTGCTCGATCTCTTCCACCGCGGAGGCGCAGAGAGCGCCGACAAGACAGCACCCAGTACCCAGCGCCCGACACGATCTTCTCCGCGCTCTCCGCGCCTCCGCGGTGGACAGATTCCCATTCCGCCCGGGCTCGCGGAGGCGGCGCTGGGAGGGGGAGGCGGCGCGTCGCCTCCACCATCGGCGGCGGCCGCGGGC